>JANPCA010000318.1:0-10448 GCA_031430715.1 Hyphomicrobiales bacterium
GCCGATGTCCTCGAGATCGAAGATCGAAATCGTCTGGGAATGCATCAGCGCGATCATCTTGCCAGTATCGAGCCCCGAGCCGCCGCCAAAGGCAATGACGCCATCATGTTTTCCGGCCCGGAAGGCTTCGCAGCCCTCGAGCACATTCTCCTCGACCGGATTGGGCCGCACATTGCCGAACAGCCCGGCCTTGAGGCCCGCCGTGGTGAGATCCGACATGATGCCGGCCACCATCGGCATGGCGGCCAATCCCTTGTCGGTGACCAGCAGCGGCCGGCCGATGCCTTGCGCCTTGCAGTGCTCGGCCAGCTCCTTGATGCGCCCGGCACCGAACTTGATGCTGGTCGGGAAATTGAAATTGCGGTTCGGAATCATGTGGGTTCTTTCAGCAAGCCAGAGTTTTTAGATAGCCTTCTTGACCGTAGTTGAGAATAGCGCGGTCACTTGTGACAAGAGCGTATCCATGGAAGCGGGCTGTAGCCACCAGGATGCGATCCACCGGATCCTTATGAAACTTGCCGGGCAGATAGGAGGATTCAATCAACAGATTCGGTTCCATGCTGCACAGTTTCGCGCCGGTCGCGGCTAGGAAACCGGAGAAGAACGTGCCGGGATCGGCAGTGATGGGCAACCTGCCAGACGCGGAAAGCCGGCCGATCTCCAACGCCGAAATCGGTGATACGAAAAGCTCTTCGTGCTGCGCCGCCACCTCGACTTTTTCCGAAGCCTCTTGGCGGGCAAACCTTGCTTCCGCGACGTAGAAGATGGCGCAGGTGTCCAGAAGCAGCCGTTCAGCAGTCAAGACTGACCATCCGATTCTTTCGAAACGTGATCATTCCAATCGTCATGCAATTCGTAAAACGGCCGCTCGGGATCAAAATCGGGCGGCAAGGTGACCATGCCCTTCATACAGCCCATGATTGATTTACGTTGGCTCGGGCTGGGTTCAGGGGATGAATTTTTGGCTGGTGCGGTCCCAGGCCGCGCGTCAGGATATAAATCAGGCCGGATTTTCTGGCGTGGAATGCCCGTCGCTTTTTCAATCGCCAAGACAGACTCGGCAGGCACATAGCTCCGCTCCAGCCATTTCGAGATATGGCCCTGTGACTTGCCGATTGCTTTGGCCAATGCCGTTTGGCTTCCCATGGCCGCAATAGCTTGATCGAGAACGCGATTACCCATCTCTCCAATCTAAGGCAATTGACTTAATCGTGTCAAGACAAATGTCTTGGTGCAAATCAATACCGCTCGAACCCCCGCTTCAACTCAAGGTCGGTGATGCGCCGGTCGAATTCGAACTGTTCCCACTTGGCGGTGTGGACATAGTGATCGACCACCTCGCCGCCCAATGCTCCGCGCAGGAATTCCGAGCCGTCGAGCAGCGCCGTCGCCTCGCGCAAGGTCTTCGGAATCTCCCTCAGTTTTCGCGATGTGTCATAGATGTCGCCCGACACCACCGGCTCTAGTTCCATCTTCTTCTCGATGCCGTCGAGCCCCGCCGCGAGCAGCGCCGCGAAGGCCAGATAGGGATTGAGATCGGCGCCGCCGATGCGGCATTCGACGCGGATCGCCTTGGTCCCGGCGCCGCAGATGCGGAAACCCGCCGTGCGGTTGTCGAAGCTCCACACCGCCCGCGTCGGCGCGAAGGTGCCCGCCATGAAGCGCTTGTAGGAGTTGATGTAGGGCGCCAGAAAGTAAGTGATCTCGCCGGCGTGCGCAAGCTGCCCCGCCAGATAATGCTTCATCATGGCCGACATGCCGTGCTCGCCTGCCTCGTCGCGGAAAAGCGGCTTCTCGTCCGTCGACCACAGCGACTGGTGGATATGGGACGAATTACCCGCCATGCCATAATCCCACTTGGCCATGAAGCTTACGGCCTTGCCCACCCCATAGGCGATTTCCTTGGCGCCATTCTTGATGATGGCATGGCGGTCGGCCATTTCGAGCGCCTCGGCATATTTGACGTTGATCTCTTCCTGGCCCGGTCCCCATTCACCCTTGGAATTCTCGACCGGAATGCCGGCCCCCGCCAGCCCGTTGCGCAGCGCCCGCATATAGACCTCCTCTTTCGAGGTCTGCAGGATGTTGTAATCCTCGATGTAATAGCCCGCGGTCTTGAGATTGCGGTATCCCTTGCTGTTCGCCATCTCGTAGGAATCGTCGAACAGGAAGAACTCCAGTTCGGAGGCCATGTAGGCCTTGAGCTTCATGGTCTCGAGCTTCTTCAACTGCCGCTTCAGCATGGCGCGTGGGCTATGCGGCACGTCCTCATGGGTGTGATGATCGAGAATATCGCACAGCACCAGCGCCGTTCCCGGAAGCCACGGCGTGCGCCGCAAGGTCGCGAGATCGGGCTTCAGCACGAAATCGCCATAGCCCTTTTCCCAGCTCGTCGCCTTGTAGCCCGGCACCGGTTCCATCTCGATGTCGACACCGAGCAGATAATTGCAGCCATGGGTTTCCTCATAGCCGCCATCGACGAAGAACTTGGCATGGAAGCGCTTGCCGATGAGGCGCCCCTGCAGGTCGACCATCGCCGCCACCACCGTGTCGATGCTCCCCGCCGCCACTTCGTGGCGCAGTTGTTCCAGTGTCAGCATGCCTTCGGACATATCGTTCCCCCTATTTTGTTGCGGCGTGAATCAGCGGGACGGAAAGCCGTTGCGCCCATTCGTCCTGTCCGCGCTCATGGGCCACGAGATCGTTGCGGATTTCGATCATGGCATGGGCAAGCCCGCGCGCGAAGGCGTGCAGGTTCAATGTGTGCAGCACGCCGTCCTTCGGCCCATAGGGCTCGTTGAGGCGGGCATCGACATTGGGGAAACTCTTAATCAGCTTGCCCGATAGCGCCGTGTCGCGGTCATGCAGGATTCCCAGTTCGACACTGCGCGGCTTGCCCTTGTACAGGGCTGTGAAACTGTGGATCGACACGGCGATGGACTTCACGCCATAGGCGGCGCGCTTGTCCAGCACGGCGGCGATCCCCTCATGGAACGGCCGGTAAATCTCCCGGATGCGCGCCAGCTTGTCTTCGGCCGATAACTTGCAGTTGCCTGGAACGCGGGTGAGTTCGCTTGTCTCCGGAATGGCACCAGGCGATTCGGGCGGCCGGTTGCAGTCATAAGCGAGTCTGGAATAGCGCTGCATGACCAGCGGTGCATCGATCAGCCGCGACAGCTTGCGCGCCACGCCCTCGGCACCGATGTCCCAGGCGATGTGGCGCTGCATGTCGCTCTCGGGCAAGCCCAGCGTGCCGAGCCGCCTCGGCAACAGATTCGAGGCATGCTCGCAGATCAGCACATAGGGCGATTGGCCACCCTCGTTGACGGCAATGACAGGGCTTTCTTCGCCGTCGAGGAGCAAGGCCCCCATAAATGCAAACTCCGGAGAATACAAAAGGCTATGAAGCGATAATTTCAGATTGTCTTGAAGCTGTCAAATTCGTTACAGTGGCGGTGACCGGAAAACCAGAGGATGGCAAATCATGCGGGCCCAGCAGCGCAGCACGACCGTCGCCGAACGCCTGCGCCTGAAAGCGGCCGAACTTACCGCCGCCGAACGCAAATTGATGACGGCGCTGTTCGCCAACTACCCAATGGCGGGCCTGGTCTCGATCACCGAGTTCGCCCGCGAGGCCGCCGTCTCGACGCCGAGCGTCCTGCGGCTCGCCAAGAAACTCGGCTTCGCCGGCTTTCCCTCCTTCCAGGAGGCGCTGCGCGCCGAACTCTCGGCGCAATTGCAAAACCCCATCGCCAAGCACGACCGCTGGTCTGCCGATGCGCCCGACACCCACATCCTCAACCGCTTCGCCCAGGCCGCCATGGAAAATCTCTCGGGCTCCCTGAAGCTCGTCGATCACCGCGCCTTCGATGCCATCGTGGCGCTGCTGGCCGACCGCAAGCGCCACATCCATTTGGGCGGCGGCCGCATCACTTGCGCCGTCGCGTCCTATCTCGCCACCCACCTGCAGATGGCCAGGCCCCATGTTTCGCTGATCCCCACGACGCCCTCCTTCTGGCCGCAATACCTGCTCGACATCGGCAAGGGCGACGTAATCGTGCTCTTCGATATCCGCCGCTATGACGCCCGCATGCCGGATTTCGCCGCTTCCGCGCGGGAGCGCGGCGCCCGCATCGTGCTCATTACCGACCAGTGGATTTCCCCGCTGGCGAGACTGGCCGTGCATACTTTGCCCTTACGGATCGAAGCCCCCTCAAGCTGGGATTCGAACATCGTCCCCCTCTTCGTCGCCGAGGCCCTGGTCTCCGCCGTGATCAATGCTTCGTGGCCCGAAACCCAGGCCCGCATCCAGGAGCTCGAAACCCTGTCCGACATCGGGCGCCGCGCCAGATGACGGAGAAGACCTTCGACTTCGTCATTATTGGTGCTGGCTCGGCCGGCTGCGTGCTGGCCAACCGCCTGTCGGAGGACGGCAAGAACACCGTGCTGGTTCTCGAATATGGCGGCAGCGACTGGGGGCCCTTCATCCAGATGCCCTCGGCGCTCTCCTATCCCATGAACATGAGCCTCTATAACTGGGGCTTCGAGACCGAACCCGAGCCGCACTTGGACGGCAGGCGCTTGGTCACGCCGCGCGGCAAGGTGGTGGGCGGCTCCTCCTCGATCAACGGCATGGTCTATGTGCGCGGGCATGCGCGCGACTTCGACACCTGGGAGGAGATGGGCGCCAAGGGTTGGGGCTTCCGTCATGTGCTGCCCTATTTCAAACGCATGGAACATTCCCACGGCGGCGAGGATGGCTGGCGCGGCCATGATGGCCCCATGCATGTGAAGCGGGGCCCCCGCAGCAATCCGCTGTATCAGGCGTTTATCGAGGCCGGCCGCCAGGCGGGCTATCCAGTGACCGAAGATTACAATGGCCGTCAGCAGGAGGGCTTCGGCCCCATGGAAATGACGGTGCATCGCGGCGTGCGCTGGTCGGCCGCCAATGCCTTCCTGAAGCCCGCCTTGAAGCGCCCCAATGTGAAGCTCGAAACCTATGCTTTCGCGCGCCGCATCCTGCTCGAGGGTAAGCGCGCCGCCGGCGTCGAATACGATATCGCCGGTGACGTGCATGTGGCCCGTGCGCGGCGCGAGGTGATCATCGCTGCCTCCAGCATCAACTCGCCGAAACTCCTGCAACTCTCCGGCATCGGCGCGCCGCAAACCCTGAAAGCGTCGGGGATCGAGGTCGCCCATGCGCTGCCCGGTGTCGGCGAAAACCTCCAGGACCATCTGGAAATCTATTTCCAGCTCATGTCCAGGGAACCGGTGACGCTCTATTCCAAGCTCAACCTGTTTTCCAAGGGTCTCATCGGCGCCGAATGGCTGCTGTTCGGCACCGGCCTGGGCGCCACCAACCATTTCGAATCCTGCGGCTTCATCCGCTCCAGGGCCGGCATCGACTACCCCGATATCCAGTATCATTTCCTGCCCGCCGCCATGCGCTATGACGGCAAGACCGCTTTTCCCAACCACGGCTTCCAGGCCCATGTCGGCCCCATGCGCTCGAAGTCAAGGGGATATGTCCGTATACGGAGTAACGACCCGAAGGAAAACCCTTCGATCCTGTTCAACTATCTCTCGCACCCCGACGACATGGAGGAGTGGCGCGCCTGCGTGCGCCTGACCCGCGACATCTTCCGCCAGCCCGCCATGCGGAGATACGCCGGCCCCGAAATCCAGCCCGGCAAGGATGTCGAGACCGATGAGCAGATCGACAACTTCATCCGCCAGCACTGCGAAAGCGCCTACCACCCCTGCGGCACCTGCAAGATGGGAGCGGAGGGAGATCCGATGGCGGTGGTCGACGCAGCCTGCAAAGTCATCGGCATCGAGGGCCTACGGGTGGCCGACAGCTCCATCATGCCGCAAGTCACCAACGGCAACCTGAACGCGCCGACGCTGATGATCGGCGAAAAGGCGAGCGATCACATCCTGGGCCGCGACCCGCTGCCGCCGTCGAATCAGGAACCGTGGATCAATCCGGCGTGGCCGGAGAGTCAGAGGTAGTCGCAAGTGGCTGTGGCATCATTTTAGCGGCCAAAGATTATTCCGTCTGAGATGCTGTTCGAGCGATTTCCTATTCGGCTACGGTGCCAGTGAATTTAATTGAGTCTAGGCAGCCTTCAAACAGTGTCCGTCATGCCAGCGCAGGCTGGCATCCCGCTAATTCCGCGCTCACGAAGAAAGCGGGACCCCAACTTTCGTTGGGGTGACGGTGGTTTGGTCGAGCCTACCTCCCCGCCTCCTCCAAAAACAGCTCCCTTAACCTCCGCACCACCGGCCCCGGCTGGCCGCCGCCGATGCGTTTGCCGTCGATTTCGACGATCGGCATGACGAATTGCGAGGCGCTCGTCAGAAACGCTTCGTCCGCGCCATAGGCTTCCTCCGCCGTGAAGGGGCGCTCCTCGATGACAATGCCTTGCTCCTTGGCCAGCCGGAACAGGCTCCGTCGCGTGCAGCCGGCCAGGATCGCGTTCGACAGCCCCCGCGTGATCACCTTGCCGTCCTTGACGATAAAGGCATTGGAGGACGTGCCCTCGGTGACGAAGCCGTCCTCCACCATCCAGCCTTCCTGGGCCCCCTGTTCATAGGCCGCCTGCTTGCCCAGCACCGGCGCCAGCAGCATCACCGTTTTGATGTCGCGCCTGGCCCAGCGGATATCGGGAATGGTGACCACCTTGATGCCGGTCACCGCATTGGTATTTTCAACGAGCTTCATCGCCTGCGTGAAAGCAATCAGCGTAGACTTGGCATCCTTGGGAAACTTGAAATCGCGGTCGGCTGCCCCGCGCGTCACCTGCATGTAAATAATGCCCTCGGTAAGCCCGTTGCGCTTCACCAGTTCGAGATGCATGGCTCTCAACTCCTGCTTGCCGCACGGCCAGGCCATGCGCAATTCCGAGAGCGAGCGCTCCAGCCGCTCCATATGCGGATCGTAATCGACAAGCTTACCATTGATCACCGCGGTCACCTCATAGACCCCGTCGGCGAACAGGAAGCCGCGGTCGAAGATCGAGACTTTCCCCTGATCCTCGGGCAGATAGTCGCCGTTGACATAGACGGTGCGGGCCATGGCTTCGAACTCCTTGAAAATGAGACGCCCCCTAAATCAGATTCTGCTCCTGAAATCTATGGGGGTTGTGGTGCCCCCCATTGGCCGTGCTAGGACAAAGGCACCGCCAACGGCGCTCAAGGACATCATGCCGCGACTCATTCCCGAAGCCTCCATCACGGCCATGCTGGCCCGCGAAGACGCTCTCTTCGCCCAGCGCAACCCGAATTCGAGGAGCCTTTCGGAGCGGGCGGCGAGGAACTGGCTGAACGGCGTTCCCATGCACTGGATGGTGGATTGGGGCACGCCCTTTCCGCTCTTCGTCACCAGGTCAAATGGCGTCGATGTCACCGACGCCGATGGCAATACCTATATCGACTTCTGCTTGGGCGACACCGGCGCCATGTTCGGCCATTCGCCGCCAGCCGTCGTCGAAGTCTTGCTACGCGAGGCGGCCAACGGCTTCACCACCATGCTGCCCTCGCCCGATGCGGCGATCGTCGGCGCGCTTCTCGAAGACCGCTTCGGCCTGCCCTTCTGGCAGGTGACGGCCACCGCGTCGGACGCCAACCGCGCCGTCATCAAATGGTGCCGGGCCATCACCGGCCGCAACAAAATCCTTGTCTTCAACCATTGCTACCATGGCGCCGTGGATGAGACCTACGTCACCATCGATGGCGGCAGACCCCATGCCGATCCGGCGCTCATCGGCGAAGTGCGCGACCTAACTGCTTTCACCAAGGTTGTCGAATTCAACGACGTGCCCGCGCTGGAAGCGGCTTTGTCGCAAGGCGATGTCGCCTGCGTGCTCGCCGAGCCGATCATGACCAATGTCGGCATGGTGCTGCCGGACGAGGGCTACCACAACGCGCTGCGCGGCATCACCCGCGCCACCGGCACGCTGCTAATCAGCGATGAGACCCATTGCATGTCGTCGGGTCCGGGTGGCTATACCAGAGCATATGGTTTGGAGCCTGACGCCCTCGTGCTCGGCAAACCCATCGCCGGCGGCATCCCCGCCGCCGTCTATGGCTTTTCAGCGCCCGTTGCCGCACGCATTGCGCAATTTCTCGAAACCCGCACCCCCGGCCATTCCGGCATCGGCACCACACTTTCGGGATCGAAAATCCAACTGGCACTGATCCGCGCCATACTCGAAACTTACTTTACAGAGGAGGCCTACGCGCCCCTGTTCGTGCTCGCCAGGCGGCTCGAAAAGGGCGTCGCGGATGTCATCATCAAACATTCAGCGCCGTGGCACGTTGTCCGGGCCGGGGCGCGCGTGGAGTTCATGTGTACTCCGCAACGCCCGCGCAACGGCGGCGAAGCCGCACGAGTGATCCACCGGCCCATCGACGTGGCGCTGCATCACTATCTCCTCAACCGTGGCGTGATCGTAACGCCCTTCCACAACATGATGCTCATCTGCGCCGCCACCACGGAGGCACATGTCAACAAGCTGATCGATGAACTCGACCGCTGCCTTGCCGAACTGATGAGCTGAGACCGGAGCTTAACCCATGACTCTCGTATTCCCCCGCCGCGAGGCCGAAGCGCAGGCCTATCTCGAAGCCAACCGCGATGTGCAAAGCATCCACGTCATCTGGACCGACATCTGCGGCGTGGCGCGCGGCAAAATTCTGCGCCGCGACGAATTGATCCCGGCCTGGAAGGACGGCCGCTTCATGCCGATCTCGGCGCTGGTCCTCGATATCACTGGCCAGGACGTGCCCGAGACCGGGCTGGTCTTCGACGAGGGCGACCGCGACATGCTGATGTGGCCGGTGCCCGGAAGTCTGGTGCGTATTCCGTGGGCGGACGAACCAACCGCGCAATATGTCGCATCGATTTCCGACCTCGACGGCGCGCCGCATTATTTCGATCCGCGCAGCGTGCTCGAAAAGATCGTGACACGCTTCCAGAACGAGTTGAATATGACGCCTGTCGGCGCCGTCGAACTCGAGTTCTATCTGATGGACCGCGCCGCCGCATTGGCCGGGAAACCAACTGCGCCGAAATCCCAGATCAACGAATTCCGCCCGCAGCACTATCAGGCCTATTACCTCCAGGACCTCGAAGATTTCCGGCCATTCTTCAAAGAACTTTACGCCTGCTGCGACGCGCAAGGCCTGCCCGCCAAGACACTCATCTCGGAATATTCGCCGGGCCAGATGGAAATCGTCTTGCGCCACCGCGCCGATGTCTTGAAGGCCTGCGACGAGGCCATCATGCTGAAACGCCTCATCAAGGCGGTTGCCGAGAAGCATGGGCTGGCCGCCACCTTCATGGCCAAGCCCTATGCCGAATGGTCCGGCTCCGGCATGCATGTGCATGTGAGCTTGAGCGACGAGCAGGGCAACAATCTCTTCGCCGCCGAAGACCCCTTGCAAAATGAACTGATGATGCACGCGGTGGGCGGCCTCAAGGCGGCCATGGCGGAATCGATGCTGATCTTCGCCCCCAACGCCAATTCCTACCGCCGCTTCCGGCGCAATTCCTATGCGCCGGTCTCGGCCAGCTGGGGCATCAACAACCGCACAGTCTCGCTGCGCATCCCGGCCGGCGCCGCCAAGGCCTGCCACATCGAGCACCGCCCGAGCGGTGCCGATGCCAATCCTTATTTAGTGATGGCCGCCATCCTGGCCGGCATGCATCACGGCATCTCCGAGAAGAGCGACCCCGGCAACCCGGTCAACGGCAACGGTTACGAGAAGCGCGCCAAATATATTCCGGGTAACTGGTTCGACGCCATCGACGCATTCTGGCGCGCCTCGATCATGAAGGAATATCTCGGCAAGGAATTCGTCGATACCTATTGCACGCTGAAAGAGGTCGAGGCCGACCGCTTCTACGCCGAACCGACGGCCCGCGATTTCGAATGGTATCTGCGGACCGTCTGATGAAGCTAACCCACGACGGCAGTCGCTACCTTATCGCGGGCCATCGGGGCGATGCAGGCTTTGCCGCCGTATTGAAATGGCAACTGAGCGGCGGTCGCGCCCGCTGGCCGCAAGCGATCGAAGACGCGCCGCGTCCGCCGCCGCCCGCCCGTGTTGAGGGCGATGCCTTGCGCGCCACCTGGATCGGCCATGCCACCGTTCTCATTCAGACGGCCGGCCTCAATATCCTCACCGATCCGTTTCTATCGGCACGCGCCAGTCCGCTGCAATGGACCGGGCCAAGACGGGTGCGAGCACCTGCCTTCGAAGCTCAGGGATTGCCGCCCATCGACATCATCCTTCTCAGCCACAATCACTACGACCACATGGATTTGCCGGCTCTCAGGGCCATCTCGCGTCATCATAAGCCCCATGTCGTGACACCGCTCGGCAATGCTGCTTACATCGGAAGAGCGAAAACCGGCTTCGCCATCACCGAACTCGGCTGGGGC
>JANPCA010000319.1:0-7131 GCA_031430715.1 Hyphomicrobiales bacterium
CCACCCTGCTGGCCGCCATCGCAATGCTTTTCGGCCGCTTCCAATGGTTTCAGGCGGCGTTGGCCACGGCAGCGCTGCTCGCTGTCCTGCTGCTGAAGGAAATATACTGGCTGATGATCGACGCGGCACGCAAAGCGCACACCATGGAAGACGCCACCGGTCTCGGCCGCATCGGCGGCGTTTCGCAATGGGAAGTGCCCCACACCTCGGAGAATTACATCCAGAGGGAAATGGGTTACGCCGTCGCCCGCAAGCATGCTGAAAAGCTCCGCTTCATCGTTCTGGCGCTCTTGGGGCTGGCGGCCGTAGCCATGATGCTGTCATTGGCCTGGCCGCCGGTCTCAATCCTGGCCGCGCTGCTGAGCCTCGCCGCCGCCGCCGTCGAGCGCTGGCTGTTCTTCGCCGAGGCCCAACACGTGGTGACCCTGTTCTATGGCGCCAAGTCGGCGTGACGTTTCCGGCCCGCCAAGCGGCGTTTGCCTCTTGGCAAAACCCTAAGGTATCATATAAAGACTTCTTTATATTGTTTGAGAGGTTCCCATGGCCCGTCCGTCCTTCACCGAAGCCCTGAACTCCCGCCCTTGGCTGCTCGCCGACGGGGCGACTGGCACCAATTATTTCCAGATGGGCCTCGAATCGGGCGACGCTCCGGAGATGTGGAATATCGACCATCCGGAACGGGTGCGCGACCTGCACCGCCGTTTCATCCAGGCGGGCGCCGACATCATCCTGACCAACACCTTCGGCGGCAACCGCCACCGCATGAAGTTGCACAATGCCCAGGATAGGGTGCGCGAGATCAACATCGCGGCGGTGAAAAACGCCCGGGCCGAAGCCGGCGCTGTGGACCGTGCCGTCTATGTGGGCGGCTCCATCGGGCCTACGGGTGAGATATTCGAGCCGGTCGGCGCCATGTCCCATGACGAAGGCGTCAAGGCTTTCGCCGAGCAGGCGGCGGCGCTCAAAGAGGGCGGCGTTGACGTGCTGTGGATCGAGACCATGTCGTCCGAGGAAGAACTGCGCGCCGCCGTGGAAGGTGCCGCGGGCGCGGGCTTGCCGATCGTCACCACCATGAGCTTCGACACCAACGGCCGCACCATGATGGGCATCACGCCGAAGGCCTTCGGCGCGCTTGCCGCTTCGCTGTCGACGCAGCCGGTGGCCATCGGCGCCAATTGCGGCGTGGGCGCTTCCGAACTGATCGCCACCGTGCTCGGCATCACCGCGGCGCGGCCCGACGCCAACGTTGTCGCCAAGGGCAATTGCGGCATCCCGCAATATATGGACGGTCACATCCATTACACCGGCACGCCGGAACTGATGGCCGACTATGCCCGCATCGCGCTTGACGCCGGGGCCAAAATCATCGGCGGCTGCTGCGGCACCAGTCCCGATCATCTCGCCGCCATGCGCAAGTCGCTCGAAACCTACACCAAGGGCGCAAGGCCGACGGTGGAATTGATCGAGCAGAGGCTGGGGCCGGTATCGGTCCTCGCCAAAGGCATCGATACCGCCGCCGACGGCGCCGCGAAGCGCGAGCGGCGGCGGGGGTAGCCGTTCACCACCCCGTGGCTTGGCGGTTGCCGCGGTGTTCGGCGCACAATAGTTTGCCGCGATGAAAGCTTTCGAGGCCAAACACTATTTGCTGCGCACTCAACTCCTTTGGGATCGGGTTGAAGACCGCTCTGTCTATCCCTTTGCCTTGGCCGCAATCGCCAATCTGCATGAGCTTGAGTTTCATCCCAAAGTCACATTCCTCATTGGCGAAAACGGTTCGGGAAAATCGACGCTGATCGAAGCGCTGGCCGTCGCGTGGGGATTCAATGCCGAGGGCGGCAACAAGAATCACACGGTTTCGACTCGCGCTTCACATTCGGATTTGCACAGGGCGCTGCAACTTGTTAGAGCACCGCGCCGCGCCAAGGATGGCTTCTTCCTCCGGGCGGAATCCCTGTTTAATGTCGCCACGCAAATCGATGAGCTCGGTTACTTGAAAAGCTATGGCGGCCGCAGCCTTCATGAGCAGTCCTACGGCGAGTCTTTCTGGTCGCTTCTTGAGCACAAGTTCCAAGGCAACGGCCTCTATATCCTCGACGAGCCGGAGGCCGCACTTTCGCCCTCGCGGCAGATGTCGATGCTGGTGCGCATGCATGACCTGATCGCCGGGAACAGCCAGTTCATCATCGCCACCCATTCGCCAATTCTCATGGCCTATCCCGATGCCTGGATTTACCAGATCGGTACCCATGGGCTGGAGCGCGTGGCCTATGAGGATACAGAGCATTTCGCGGTGACCCGCAATTTCTTGAACCGTCACGAATCGATGCTGGCCCAGCTCTTGCGTGACTGACCTCACACGAACGCGTCCGTGTCCACCCGCCGTCCGAGCATGAGGCAATCGGAGACGAGTTGCAGCGGGGCCTTGTCGGCATGGCTTCTGCCGGTGCGCAGGAGCTCCGCGAAATGCGCGTAGATGCCCTCGTATTCGGCCAGGGGCTCGGCGGTGGTCAGCTTGCCATTCACATGGAGTTCCGAACTGCCCTTTTTCAGTTCGAGGCTCAAACCATCGGACGTCGCGGCCGTGATATTCCAAGTCTGTTCGCCGGTCTGGCGCCAATCGAGAACGGCACTCAGATCGGCCTCGCCTTGCCATGACGGCTTGAATTGGACTTGCACGGCGATGGGCGTCGACTTGTTGCTGGGCGTCTCCAGGACCGCCGACTTGACGAAGATCGGTTGCGGCAGAATCTTGGTGACGATCGAAAAGGCATTGATGCCGGGATCGAGCACGCCAAAACCGCCGGGCTGCCAGATCCACTCCTGGCCGGGATGCCAGTGGCGCACGTCTTCCCTCCAGTCCACGAAGAGCCTGGTGATGGTCTTGCCCGCCAGAAGGCGTTTGGCCTCGTCGACGGCGGCGTTGTATTGCGAATGCCAGGTGGTGAAGAGGATGCGGTCCAGGCGCGCCGCTTGCGCGATGAGGGCGTCAAGCTCGCCCACCGTCGGCGTGGGCGGCTTCTCCATGAGCACATTAAGGCCCGCGTCGAGCGCATCGCGGGCGATCGCAAAGCGCGGTTCCGGCGGCATGCACAGCGACACGGCATCGAGTTTCACGTCCGAAGCGAACAGTTCGGCGGGCGTCCTGAAACAGGGGACATCCTTGTAGCTGCCGCGCGACGTGACCACGGCGGCCAGTTCGAAATGCGTGTTCTTCGCGACGCATGGAAGGTGCTGGTCCCGGGCGATCTTGCCGAGACCGATGATGCCGAGTTTGTAAGCCATGGGTGCCTCTAGGAATTGCCAATCTGACGGGTGAGGGAGGAGAGCAGGGCGCCAACTTCTTCGGCGCTGTTGTAATGCGCGAGGCCAACGCGCAACACGCCACCCTGATCCATGAGTCCCATGCGGGCGATGGGCTCGATGGCGTAGTTGTGGCCGGACCACACGAAGATGTTGTCCTTGGCGAAGCCCTTGGCCAGCGCTTCCGGATGATGGCCCTCAAGCGTGAAAGACACGGTCGGCACCCGCCGGTGCATGGCGTTGGCCGACGTGATGCCGCGGATGGTGAGGCCCTTGAAGGTCTTGAGGCCTTCGATCAGTTGCAGGGTGATCTTCTGCTCGTATTCGGCCATGGCCTTCCAGGCGGACGCGATGCGCTGGGCGCGGCCGCCGCCTTCGCCGAATTGCTCGAGATAGTCGATGGCGCCGAGCGTCCCCGCCATGCCCTCATGGCTCAGCGTGCCGGTCTCGAACTTGTGCGGCAAGTCATCGCCGGCGGGGCGGACCTTGTAGCCGAAAGTCTCGTTGAGAAGGGACTCGCGGCCCCACAGCACGCCCTGATGCGGGCCGAACCACTTGTAGGCGGAAGAGACCAGAATATCGGCGCCGAGATCCTGGACATCGATGGCATAATGCGGCGCATACTGCACGGCATCGACAAAAACGAGCGCTCCGGCGGCCTTTGCCTGGCCTGCGAAATATTTCACGTCGTTGACTGTGCCCGTGCAGTTCGAAGCAAGCCCAAGCGCTACCAGCCGGGTCTTGTCCGACAAAACTTTCGTGAGCGCGTCGTCCGGGAACTCATAGGTCTCGGGATCGAAATCCATCCAGCGGACCACGAGTCCGAGGTCTTCGGCCAGCAGCAGCCACGGCGCCACATTGGCGTCATGATCCATGCGCGATAGCACGATCTCGTCGCCGCGCCCGAACCTGCGGCCGAGGCAGCGCGACATGTGAAACGTCAGCGTTGTCATGTTCTGTCCGAAGACGATTTCGGCAGGAGACGCCGCATTGTAGAAATCGGCGCAGGCCTGGTGCGCTTCATCGACCAGAGCGCCCGCTTCAACGGTGGTCTTGAAATATCCGCCAAGATTGGCGTTCATCCCAGCGAAGCACGCAACGGTCCGGTCGATCACCTGTTGCGGCACCTGGGTGCCCGCCGGATTGTCGAAATAGATGCGGGCGGCGCCCCCATCGGTCAGCGCCAGCGCCGGAAACTGGCGGCGGGCAGAGGCGAAATCGAAGGCATGCGGCATAGGCGGCGGTTCCATTCGGAGAAGGCGGGGCCTCACCCATAGCCGCCCTTTGTCCTTGCCTCAACCGTCGCTTTCCGGCAAGTGGAGGTCGCCCGGCGGCAGGGCTCCCTGTCGATGCTGGTCTATTGTCATTTCTGAAGAATTCCCGGCCCGGAGACCAGACGATGAGCGATGACGGCGAACTTGATCTGAACTCTCTCAACGATGAGGAACTGGTTCAGCAGGTCCATGACGATCTTTACGACGGCCTCAAGGAAGAGGTGGAAGCGGCAGTCCACATTCTGCTGGGCCGTGGCTGGGTGCCCTACCGGGTGCTGACCGAAGCCCTCGTCGAAGGCATGCGCATCGTCGGCATCGATTTCCGCGATGGCATCCTGTTCGTTCCGGAAGTGCTGCTCGCCGCCAATTCGATGAAGGCGGGCATGTTCATCCTGCGGCCGCTGCTGATTGCCACGGGCGCGCCGCGCCAGGGCAAGATGGTCATCGGCACCGTCAAGGGCGACATCCACGACATTGGCAAGAATCTGGTCGGCATGATGTTGGAGGGTGCCGGCTTCGAAGTGATCGACCTCGGCATCAACAATTCGGTCGAGAAATATCTGGCGGCCATCGAGGAGCACAAGCCCGACATCCTCGGCATGTCGGCGCTGCTCACCACCACCATGCCCTACATGAAAGTCGTCATCGACACGCTCAAGGAAAAAGGCATGCGCGACGACTATATCGTGCTGGTCGGCGGTGCGCCCTTGAACGAGGAATTCGCCAAGGCGGTCGGTGCTGACGCCTATTGCCGCGACGCCGCCGTGGCGGTCGAAACCGCCAAGACCTTCATGGCACGGAAGCACAATCAGATGGCGGCGTCTTAAGTCAGCGATTACGGCTCGCGGACGCCCAGTCCCTCGATCTGGCGGAATTCGGAACCGTTCAGCGTCAGCACATCCCAACCAAGGCTGATCGCGGTGGCAGCGATAATGAGGTCGTGGGCGCCGATCATTTTGCCGCGCATCCTCTGTGTCGCGCGCAGCTTTGCGTGAACTTCCACGGCTTGGCCGTCGAATGGCATGATCGACATAAATTTTTTCAGGCGTTCGATATATTCCGTGCGGCGCGCAGCACGAGCCGGAGAGTTGGCAAGATGAACGCCCTCAAGGAGTTCGGAAAGTGTAATGACAGAGAACCCCAACTCCTCACCACCGGGAATGAGCGCAGTGGGATCGCGGTGCCCGTCTCTCTCCGCCCGGATGAATATGCCAGTATCGACAATCAGTCCCATTTGTAGGGGGCGGCTGGCGCGCTCGCCCGGATGAGTTTTTGATCTTCCTCCCAGGCAGCGGCCTCTTCGGGATCAAGCGGCGGCAGGTTTTTCCAAATTTCTCGAAAATCGCCAACCGTCAGCCGCTTGGGCTTGACCGCTTCAATCTTGACGACCACTTCATCGCCTCGTGTCACCTCGAAGCTCTCGCCACGGTACTGGGCGCGGTTGAGGATGTCGGAGAAGTTACGGGCAGCCTCGGTAGCGGTGATGCGGGTCATGGATATTTCTCTGATTTCTGATAATCAGGTATCAGAAAATCTGATGTCTGGCAATTCGGGTCGCGGCGCTGGCGCCTAGAACGCCGCAAAATTGCGAGACGGGCGCCGCGAAAGGTTCATACCCGGCCCATGACCCTCGTCAACCTGAAGCCCTCCGACGAATTCGAGTTCAAGCCGGGCAGGGGGGATGTCCTCCTCTTGGCCTGCGGTGCGCTGGCGCGCGAGATCGTCGATCTGATCGAACGCAACCGCTGGACCGCCTTCGACCTGCAATGCCTGCCCGCCAAGTGGCACAATACGCCACAGAAGATCGTCCCCGCCATCCGCGAAAAACTGCGCGAGGCCAAGGGACGGTACAAGTCGATTTACGTTCTCTATGGCGACTGCGGCACCGGCGGGCAGCTTGACGCGCTGCTGGCCGAGGAGGGCGTGGAACGCATCGGCGGCCCCCATTGCTATGCCTTCTTCGCGGGCAATGCGGAATTCGAGCGCCGTGCCGATGACGACATCACCTCGTTCTTCCTGACCGACTATCTGGCCAAGCATTTCGACAAGCTGATCTGGGCGGGGCTGGGGATCGACCGCCACCCGGAATTGCTGCCGATGTATTTCGGCAATTACACCAAGATCGTCTATCTCGCCCAGACCCGCGACGAGGATCTGGCCAAGAAGGCCATGGCGGCGGCGAAGAAGCTCGGCCTCGCCTACGAATACCGCTTCACCGGCTATGGCGAGTTGGAAACGGGCCTTGCATCCCGCAACGGACAATCCTGACGGAACGCTGACGCCGCCTCTCATCCATCCATCATCGGGCCCATGTCACTGTCGCTTCAACATCCAGTGTGGATGCCGATAGAGGAGAGACAACATGCGTTACAAAACGTCGATGATCGCCTTGGTTTTGGGGATCGGAATTTATGGTGTGGCCCCGGTCCTGAACGGCCTCGACCCGTTCGCCGCCCCGGTAGCCTTCGCCAAGAACGGCGGTGATGACGGCGGCGGCGGTGATCATCACGGTGGCCACCATGGACAGGGCGGCGGCGATGACGACGACGATGACGGT
>JANPCA010000320.1:0-3917 GCA_031430715.1 Hyphomicrobiales bacterium
ACCGCGACGGTGTTCCCTCGTCATCGATGGTGATCGAGCCGCGCCGGTCGGGAATCGTGCCGTCATCCACGATGGTGACGCCCTTCGAAGCCACGCGCTGGCCCATCATGCCGGAGAATACGCTTGTCTTCTTGCGGTGAAAATCGCCCTCCAGCCCATGGCCCACCGCTTCATGGAGCAGGAGTCCCGGCCAGCCGGGGCCGAGCAGCACATCCATTTCACCCGCCGGTGCGGGAATGGCTTCGAGCGACACAAGACTCTGGCGCAGGGCTTCGCGGGCTGCCTCCTGCCAGATGGCTTCCGTGAAATAGGAGAGCGGTTCGCCCCGCCCGCCCAAGCCATGGCTGCCCTGACCCTGTTGCTTGCCGTCGGAGGAGACGACCGACACATTGAAGCGCACCAGGGGCCGCACATCGCGATAGCCCGATCCGTCGCCGCGCAGGATTTCGATCGCCTGCCAGTCGGCGGAAAGCGACACGGAGACCTGTATGATGCGTGGATCAAGCCCGCGCGTGAAAGCATCGGCCTTCTGCAGCAGCGCGATCTTCTCGGAAAAACCCAGGGCCTCGGCCGGATTGGTATCGGCGTAGAGCCTGGTGTTGGTGCGTTCCGGAGAAACCGATAGCGTGGCGCTGGACCCGCGCGACACGGTGCGGCACACCTCTGCCGCCCGCTTCAGCGCCGCTTGCGACAATTCGGTGGCATGGGCATAGGCGGCGGTCTCGCCCTTGACGGCGCGCAAGCCAAACCCTTGCGATTCATCGAAACTGGCCGATTTCAGCTTGCCGTCGTCATAGACGATGGCCTCGCTCTGGCGCTTCTCGACGAAGAGCTCACCGTCATCGGCACCGTGAAGCGTTTCGGCCACGATGGCCTCGGCCTGGGACCGGCTGAAATCGGCGGTGTCGAAAAGGGAAACGTGGGATGACTGAGGCAAGGCGTGCACCTAATTCAGTGGCGTGAACCGTCAAGATAGGCGAGGCGCGGGTCTTCTACCAGTGCCGTCTCCGCCGCCGGATGCTTCGAGGCCCTCCTGCGGAGGGCACCTCAGCATGAGGAACATAAACATTACCCTCATCCTGAGGTGCTCGCGAAGCGAGCCTCGAAGGGCCTTCGGCGCCCCGGGGACGAGACGCCCAAACAACTTAGATCTTGTCCAATTCACCCAGCGCCGCCGAGAATCCCTCGAGCGACAGCTTCATCGGCAGCCCGATGCCCGGCGCCTCGTAGATGATGAAATTGGCCTGGTTGCCCTTTTTCATCTTGGCGAGGGTTTCCGGCGAGGCCTCGGCGAAGGCCATGCACACCTGCGGCATGCAGCGCGTGAAGGGCACGCGGCCAACCGCGTTGCCGTCGATTTCGAGCGCCACACCGGTCGGCAGGAACACCCCGATGGGTGCGATGATGCGCATGTTGATCTGCGACTTGTCGGCGGTCTTGGTCTTCACCAGCACCAGGGTCAGGGTCGCCTTGGGGTTCTTTTCGCTCTGGGTTCCCTGCACCATGCCGCAGGAGCGCTGGGCGGGCGTCTGGCCATCACTGGCGGCAGGCACCGTCTCGCACTGGATCTTCCACTGGCCATGGGTGGCGATCACCTCGACATTGGGCGCCTGGCCTTGCGCACCAGCCTTTCCGGCCCGCGGCCCGAACTGGCTCGGCTGCTGCTGCGTCTGGGCCCAGGACGGGCCGCCGGCCGCGATGGCAAGCAGCAGTCCCAGAGCGGAAACGGCAAGCGGCCGGCACAGCATGGTTTTGATTCGCACGGGATGAATACCTTCTTCTTCGTGAATGTCCGGGTCATAGCGCCGGGGCGCTGCTTAGACAATCGCCTTTTCCCCCCGATGGATTCCGGCACCATGCGGGGTTTTTAGGTCGGCAATTGGGGCGGAATTCCGGTTGCCGGGGGAAGGTCCCCTGCAACGACGTTTTGCCGCGCCTGCCCAAGTTGCGGCGGACCTTCGAATGTGGTTCACAATCGCGACCGATCAAGTGGCTTGAAGCGGCAGCTATGGCCACGATTTGACATGGGCCTTCCGTCTGGCGGGGCCTGCAGCTGCAAAAGGAGTGGGGCGAGGATGAATTTCGCGAAGAAATTGACGGTGGTGCTGGCGGCGCTGACTGCGGCGGCACCACCTGCCATGGCCCAGGACGGCCTGGCCGAGCCCTGGCAGATGGGTCTGCAGCCCGGCGTCACGCCGGTCGCCGAATATATCCACTGGTTCCACAACGGCTTGCTGCTGCCGCTGATCACGGTGATCACGCTCTTCGTTCTGGGTCTGATGATCTATGTCATGGTGAAGTTCAACGCCAAGGCCAACCCGGTCCCCTCCTCCAACACCCACAACACGCTGGTCGAGGTGCTGTGGACGGTGATCCCCATTATTATCCTGGTGGTCATCGCCATCCCGTCCTTCCGCCTGCTCTATTTGCAGCGCGACATTCCCACCCCCGACCTCACCATCAAGGCAATCGGCAATCCGAGCTGGAACTGGACCTACGAATATCCCGACCTCGGGCTCAACGAGGACGGCACCGCCAAGGTGAGCTTCACCGCCTATCTGAAGGACGAAGCCAAGACACTTGAATCGGCCCACGCCGCCAATGTGCCCTACCTGCTGGCCACCGACTACGCCGTTGTGGTGCCAGTCAACAAGACCGTCAAAATGATCATCACGTCGGACCCCGAGGGCATCATCCATGCCTGGACCATCCCGGCCTTCGGCATGAAGATCGACGCCATTCCGGGCCGCCTCAACGAGGACTGGTTCAGGGCCAACAAGGAAGGCGTCTATTACGGCCAGTGCTCCGAACTCTGCGGCAAGGACCACGCCTATATGCCGATCGAAGTGCATGTGGTGGCGCAGGACAAATACGACGCATGGTCCAAGGCGCTGCTCGAGACCGGCGATCCGGCCGCCGCCGCCAAGCTGCTGGCCGCCCTTGAGGCCGCGCCGAAGACATTGGCGCAAAACTGATTATTCGGGAAGAAGGTTCATTCAGCATGGCATATGCAGCAGCCGCTCATGACGATCACGGCCACCCGACCGGGTGGAAGCGCTACGTCTATTCCACCAACCACAAGGACATCGGCACGATGTATCTGTGGTTCGCCATCATTGCCGGCTTGATCGGCGGCATACTTTCCGTCGCCATGCGCATGGAACTGTCGGAGCCGGGCGTTCAGTATTTCGCCGGCCTGGCCTCGATGGTCTACGGCACCCCCGCCGATGCGGCACTCGATGCGGGCAAGCACATGTATAATGTGTTCGTCACCGGCCATGCCCTTCTGATGATCTTCTTCATGGTCATGCCGGCCATGATCGGCGGCTTTGGCAACTGGCTGGTGCCTCTGATGATCGGGGCGCCCGACATGGCCTTCCCGCGCATGAACAACATTTCATTCTGGCTGCTGCCGCCGGCCATTCTGCTGCTCTTGATCTCGATGTTTGTCGAAGGCCCCGCTGGCGCCTACGGCGTCGGCGGCGGCTGGACGCTTTATCCGCCGCTGTCGACCAGCGGTCAGCCCGGCCCCGCCATGGATTTCGCCATCCTGTCGATCCATCTGGCCGGTGCCTCCTCGATCCTCGGCGCCATCAATTTCATCACCACCATCTTCAACATGCGGGCGCCGGGCATGACGCTGCACAAGATGCCGCTGTTCGTGTGGTCGATCCTGGTCACGGTGTTCCTGTTGCTGCTGTCGCTGCCGGTTCTGGCCGGGGCCATCACCATGCTGTTGACCGACCGCAATTTCGGGACGGGTTTCTTCGTGCCTTCCAAGGGCGGCGACCCGATCCTCTTCCAGCATCTGTTCTGGTTCTTCGGCCATCCGGAAGTCTACATCCTCATTCTCCCGGGGTTCGGCATCGTCAGCCAGATCGTCTCGACCTTCTCCAGGAAGCCGGTGTTCGGTTACC
>JANPCA010000321.1:0-9785 GCA_031430715.1 Hyphomicrobiales bacterium
AGAGCGCGCCAAGAAGCTCGTCGCAGTGCGGCGCATCCTGGAGGCGCGGGGATGACTGTGAGGTTACTCGCATCGCACCCGGCCAGCGTCCGTCGTACAGGCGATCGTCCGTTCCGCGGCCTTGTTGCCGGCACTGCGTTCGAGCGCCACCGGCGCCCGCGTCGCGTAGGCCTTGCCGCCAATCCCGCACCACAGGGTTTCGACGGGCAGGTTCTCGCGCTTGGCATTGAGCATGACATAGGTTCCGGTGGCTGTTTCGAACCACAGCGCGACGCGCAGCCGCCCACCCGCTTGCGCCGTTCCGATTTCGCTCGAATACCAATGGGCATATTCGGCGGTGCAGGCGATGGCCTGCGGCCCGGCGTTACGGATTTCGAGTGGTGTTGGTTGCAGCCCCTCCGTGCCGGTCTTGAATTCAATCTGCTTCAATTCCACGGCATGCGCCGCCGTAGACATCATCCCAAGAAGCGCGAAGCGCCATATCACACGAAGCAACCGCATCCCGAGTTCTATATAGCCTGCCAACCAAATTACAACTAGCACCACAGAGGAGACTGTCCATGAAATCGTTGAAAACAACCGTCACGGCCGCGCTGTTCGGAATTCTGATGGCGGGCAGCGCGCTCGCCGCCGAAGTCAAATCGATCGCCATCCTGACCCCGGAAGACGGCACGGACTACGGCTGGAACCAGCAGGGCGTCGATGCCGCGAAGGCGGCTGCCGCCGCGACGGGCGTCGAGGTCGTCGTCGCGCAAGGTCTTGGTTACGGCGACGTTAGGCCGACGATGCGCGAACTGGCCGCCGATGGCGCCAGCCTGCTCATCGCCCATGCTTCGGGCTACAACACCGCCGCGCCGGAAATCGGCGCTGAAATGAAAATACCCGTCGCCATCGTCGATACGCCGAGCGCCTTGAAGGCCGGCATGGTGGCCGACTACACGCTGTCCGGCCACACCGGCGCCTATCTGGCGGGGCGGCTCGCCGCCAAGATGACGCGCTCGAAGACGGTGGGCATCGTCGTTTCCGGCGAACCGCCATCATGGAACTCGCAGTCGGCCGCCTTCGCACAGGGGGTCAAGGCCGAGAACCCGGACGTGAAGGTGCGTTACGCGGTGATCGGACCCGCCGCCTATAGCGACGCGGCGGGCGGCAAGCGCGTGACCGAACAGGTCATCGCGGCGGGCGCCGACATCATCTTCGGCCAGGGCAATGGCTCGAGCTTCGGCATGCTGCAAGCGGTCGAGACCGTGAAAGCGGCGGACGGCGGCAAGGTGATGTTCATCGACGTCATCGGCGACAAGACAGCCATCGACAAGGGCTACTTACTGTCTTCGGTGGTGTGGAACATCACACCAGTTTACATCGCCATGATCAACGATTTGAAGGCGGACACGTTCGGCACCAAGAGCTACGTCATCGGCCTTGCTGATGACTCGGTGAAGCTTCTCAAGACGCCGCAGATTCCCGAAGACCTGTGGGCCAGCGTGATGAAGCTCCGTGACGACATTCTCTCCGGCGCGATCAAGGTCGATCCGGTCTTCGATGCGGCGGCGGTGCGGGCGCTGATGTCCGACGTGTCGGCTCCGGCCCAGTAAGCAACGCAAGTTGTGGGGGACGCTGCGGCGTCCCCATTCCGCCTATGGCCGGCATCATCGTTCTTGAGGACGTCAGCAAGCGCTTTCCCGGCGTGGCCGCCAATGACCACGTCGATCTCTCCATTCGGCCGGGCGAGGTGCATGTTCTGCTCGGCGAGAATGGTGCCGGCAAGTCGACGCTCATCGACATGCTTTCGGGCGTGCAACAACCCGATGGCGGCCGCATCCTCATCGATGGCAAGGCAACACTTATCGCGTCGCCGAAACAGGCGCTGGCGCTGGGCATCGGCACGGTGTTCCAGCACAGCATGCTGGTTCCCACCCTCACGGTGGCCGAGAACTTGCTGCTGGGCGCGCCCTGGTGGCAGCGGCCGCGGAAGGCTGAACTCAAGGCGCGCTTGGCGGCGATCAGCCAGGGCCTGGGCATAAAAATCGATTCCGAAGCGCGCGCCGCCGATCTGTCGCTTGGCGAGCAACAGCAGGTGGAGATCCTGCGGGCGCTGCTGCGCAAGAGCCGGGTGCTCATTCTCGACGAGTCGACCTCGATGCTGACACCGAAAGGTATCGAGGAGCTTGGTGCCCTGATGCGCAAGCTGGCGGATCAAGGACTGGCCGTCATTTTCATCACCCACAAGCTTAAGGAAGCCGTGGCCTTCGGCGACCGCATCACAGTGCTCAAACTTGGGCGTAAGGTCGGGGAGATTACTTCAGACGCTTTGAGGTCCCGTAGCGAGCAGGCCATCATCGCCGAGATCGTCGAGATGATGTTCGGGCGGCGCAGTAGCGATCCGGACTCTCTCCGGCGCGCGGCGCGTTCCCTACCAATGGGAACGCCACTGCTTGAGGTGCGCGGCATCGCTCTGCCCGTGGGTTCCGGCCACCACGGACTGAAATCCATCAGTTTCGAAGTCCGGCCCGGCGAGATTCTGGGCATCGCGGGAATCGACGGTAATGGCCAAAAGCAACTGGCCGAAGTCCTGGCCGGCCAGCGCAAGGCGGCGGGCGGCTCCATCCGCCTCGGCGGTATCGAACTGACGTCATTGTCCCAGGGCGAACGCCGCGCCTTGGGCCTGCGTTATCTGACCGACGACCGGTTGGGCGAGGGTACGGTGGGCGCCTTTCCGGTTGCCACCAACTTCTTTCTCAAAATTATCGGCAGCGAGCCCTTGTGGAAACACGGCATCGAACAGCGCGGGTTGATCGAGACGCGGGCCGCGGCATTGGTGCAGCAATATGACGTGCGCACCCCCAGTGTTCACACGCCGGTGGGGCGGCTGTCCGGCGGGAATATCCAGAAGCTCATCATCGCCCGCGAACTGGCGGACGGCGCCCGGGTGGTCATCTTCAACAAGCCGACCCATGGTCTCGATCTCGCCAATACGCTCGCGACGCGCGACCGCATCCGCAGCATCGCGGAACAGGGCCTGGCCGTCGTGCTGATTTCCACCGATCTCGAAGAACTGCTGGCGCTCGCCGGCCGGATCGCCGTGATGTCCGGCGGCGCCATCACCGGGATCGTCGACAACGGAGAGGCGGCCTACAATACCATCGGCAGGCTGATGATCGGACTGGCCGCATGATCCTCGAGCGCATCGGCCTGACCCTCGGACCCATCGCCGTGGCTCTGGTGATCGCCGGCATCATCCTCATTGCTGCTGGCGTCGATCCCCTTGCTTACTATGCCTATGTCGTTCAGCGCGGGTTGTTTTCATGGATCGGATTGCAGCAGACCCTGACCCGCATGGCGCCGCTTCTGTTCGTCGCGGCGGGGCTTATCATCGCCTTTCGTGCAGGCATGTGGAATCTCGGCACCGACGGCCAATTCCTGCTCGGTGCCGTCACGGCGGCGGCGGCGGCACCGTTCCTGGTGGAGCTTATCCCGGTGTGGCTGGCGGTGCTGGCGAGCATGGTGCTTGCAACCCTGGTGGCGGCGGCCTGGTCGCTGCTGCCCGCCCTGCTCCGCGCCTATCAGGGTGTCAATGAGATCATCACGACATTGATGATGACGTTCCTCGGCACGTCGTTCGCTAATGTGCTGGTTAAGCTGGTGTTTCTCGATCCCGCCACCACCGTGCCGCAGACCCGCACGCTCAGTGTCGAGAACCGCCTGCCCCGGCTTTTCGGCACGACCATCACGTCCGGGCTGCTCTTCGGACTCGTGGCGGTGGTGATCGTTCACCTGATAATGACGCGGACGGCTTTCGGTCTGAAGCTGCGTGTCACCGGCGCCAATCCGCGCGCCGCCCTGCACGCAGGGTTGAGCGTGCCATCGCTTACGCTTGCGGTCTTCGCGCTCTCGGCGGGCCTGGCCGGATTGGCGGGCGCCATCGACATTCTCGGCGTCTATGGCAATGTGCGCGCCGACTGGAATCCCGCCTATGGCATGGCGGTCATCCCCGTCGTGTTCCTCGCCCGCATGAACGGTTATGCGGCAATCGCCTTCGTGTTCCTGTTTTCCGTGCTGTCGATCGGCGGCGAGAGTGCTGCGCGGCGTCTTGGCGTGCCGCAGGATTTCACTCTCGTTTTCGTGGCGGTCACCTTGATCGTCCTGGCGCTCGCCGAATACATTGCACAGCGCCTCACCGCCGCACGGGAGGCTTGAACGCCATGTCCGGACTGTTCACCGAAGTCTTCCTCAGCGCGCTCCTGTTCGGCGCCATCACGGCGGCCGTGCCGCTGCTGCTGGCAGGGTTGGGCGAGCAAATCTCGGAGAAGGCGGGCGTGCTCAACATCGGTATCGAGGGCATGATGATCGCCGGAGCCTATGTTGGTTTCCTCGGCGCCTATCTGAGCGGCTCGTTGTGGCTCGGCTTTCTCACAGGCGGGCTGACCGGCTGCGCCGTTGCCGCCGTCATGGTTTTGCTGTGCGTGCGCCTGGGGCTCAATCAGATCGTCATCGGCATCGGCCTGACGCTGGGATGCGAAGGCCTGACGGCGCTCGCCCATCACTTCCAATTCTCGCGCACCTATCCGCGGCTCGACGCGGCGGATGTCACGCTGATCCCGGGCTTGAGCGCCATTCCCATCCTCGGCCCCGGCCTGTTCAAGCATCACTTGATCGTCTACCTTGCTGGCGCCTTGGTGATCGTGATGAGCCTCATCTACCGCCATACCCAGCTCGGCCTCAATCTGCAGGCGGCGGGCGACAAGCCCGCGGCGCTCGACGTGGCCGGCGTCGATGTCATCCGTACACGGACGATTGCGGTGCTGGCGGCGGGCGGTCTCGCCGGGACCGGCGGCGCCTATCTGGCCAATATCGGGGCCGGCCTCTTCGTGCCCTTCATCACCAATGGCGCCGGATTCCTCGGAATCGTGCTCGCCATGCTGGCCCGGGGGCGGCCAATCTGGGTGCTGGCGGGTGCCGTGCTCTTCGGGGTGTGCCTGTCGCTCACCACCGCCATGCAGGTGGCGGGCCTCAATGTACCGACCGACATCATCAACATGCTGCCCTTCGCAAGCGTGATGCTGATGCTGGTGCTCTTCGGCCGGAGGGCCAGCCTGCCCGCGGCGCTCGGCCTTCCCTATCAACGCGGCGCCCGCTAGCGCCTTCAAGGAGGAACCCATGTCCGATATCAAAGTCTACCTGCTCGACGGCGGCACACTGGTGATCGACGGCTATCACGTCTTCTGGAACCGGGGGCCCGCGGGCGATATCCGCTTTCCCGTCTATTCGATATTGGTCGAGCACAAGGACGGCCGCTTTCTCATCGACACCGGCTATGACTTCGACCATGTGATGAAAGTCTTGCCCTTCGAGAAGCCCATGCAATCGAAGGACCAGACCATCCCCGGCGGGTTGAAGCTCATCGGTCTCGAGCCCAAGGACATCGGCGTGGTGGTCAATTCGCATTTCCATTTCGATCATTGCGGCGGCAACAAATATTTCCCGCATGCCAAGAAGATTTGCCACAAGCTCGAAGTGCCGCAGGCCTGCAATCCGGAGCCCTTCGAACAACTCGGTTATTCGGATTTGAGTTTCTCGGCTGAAGCCGCCGAGGCGCGCGGCGCCACGGCGCAATTGCTGGCGGGGACCACACGCGCCAATTCCACTTTCGAGGGAATCGAGGGCGATGTGGAACTCGCCAAGGGCGTCACGCTGATCGCAACGCCCGGCCACTCCATCGGGCATTATTCCCTGCTGGTCGAATTCGGCACGCGCCAGCCGATCCTTTTCACCATTGATTGCGCCTATACGCAGAAGAGTCTTGAGACCCTCAATCAAGCTTCCTTCCACATCGATCCGGTGGCGGGTGTGCGTTCCATGCGCCGCGTGAAGAAGATGGCCGAGGAACTGGGGGCGGAGCTGATGTATTCCCACGACATGGAAAACTACAAGTCCTACAAGACCGGGACGCAATTCTACGGCTGAAGGAGGATCACGCCATGCGCTATGCCGAGAACCAAAGCCCCGTGCTGACTCTCACCGCCGGACCGGTCAATGCCTATCCGGAGGTGCTGCTGGCGCTGGCGCGGCCGGTGCTCTACGATTTCGATCCGGCCTTCCAGCTGCATTACCAGCGGGTTGCGGAGAAGGCCGGAAAAGCCCTGGGGATCAGGAGCCCGGCGCTTATCCTGCACGGCGAGCCGGTGCTGGGCCTGGAGGCCGCCGCCGCCTCGATCATTACGCCGAAGGACACGGTTCTGAACCTCGCCTCCGGCGTCTATGGCAAGGGCTTCGGCTATTGGGCGAAGCGCTACTCGCCGAACCTACTTGAGATCGAAGTTCCCTATAATGAGGCGATCAGTCCCGATGCGGTCGCCGCGATGCTGAAGGAGCATCCGGAGACCAGCATCGTTTCGGTCTGCCATCATGATACGCCATCGGGCACGCTCAACCCGATCAACGAAATCGGCGCGATCACCGCCAGGCATGGCGCCTATTTGATTGTCGATGCGGTGTCCTCCTGGGGCGGCATGAACACGCAACCCGATGACTGCAGAGCCGATATTTTTATCACCGGCCCCAACAAATGCTTAGGCGCACCGCCGGCTCTCACGCTCTGCGCCATCAGCGATCGGGCCTGGACGCGGATGAAGGCAAACCCAGCGGCACCGCGCGCCTCCATGTTGTCGCTGCTCGATTGGGAGAAGGCCTGGAATGCAGAAGAGGCTTTTCCTTTCACGCCATCCGTGGCGGAGGTGAATGGTCTCGACGCCGCACTCGATCTCTATCTCGCCGAAGGGCCGGAGAAGGTCTGGGCACGCCATGCGTTGACCGCCCGGGCCATGCGGACGGGCGTCAAGGCCATGGGGCTTTCGCTCTGGGCGGCGCGCGAGGATATCGCCTCTCCGACCTGCACGGCGGTGCGCACGCCTGAGGGTATCGACGAGGCGGCGCTGCGCCGCGAGGCGCGGGGGCGCTATGGCGTCACACTTTCGTCGGGGCGCGGCGAAACGCTCGGCAAGCTGACGCGCATCGGCCACATGGGCCCGACGGCCCAGCCGATCTATGCCATCGCCGCACTGGCGGCGCTGGGCGGCGCACTCAATGCGCTTGGCCACAAGGCGGACACGGGTGCAGGCGTAACCGCCGCCATCGCAGCAATCGACGAAGATAAATAAGGGAGATATTGACATGAGCAACAGGCTGGCGGGCAGAACCGCCATCGTTACCGGCGCGGCACAGGGCATCGGCAAGGCCATCGCCAAACGCTTGGCGGAGGATGGCGCCAAGGTCTGGGTGAGCGATATGAACGGCGAGGGCGCCACGGCGGCGGCAAAGGACATCGGCCATGGCGCCATGGCGGCGGCGGCCGATATTTCGAACCCCGGTCAAGTCGCAAAGCTCGTGGAGAAGACGGGCGCCGTGGACATCCTCGTCAACAACGCCGCCATCGTGCCCTTCATCGCCTGGGACGATATCGATCTTGAGCATTGGCGCAAGATCATCGATGTCAATTTGACCGGCACTTACATCGTGACGCGTGCCGTGTCGGATGCCATGCGCAAGGCTGGAACCAAGGGGCGCATCATCAATATCGCATCGAACTCCTTCTTCGCGGGAACGCCCAACATGGCGGCCTATGTGTCGTCGAAGGGCGGCGTCATCGGCTTTACCCGCGCGGCGGCGACCGAACTCGGCAAGCATGGCATCACCGTCAACGCCCTGGCCCCTGGCCTCATCGAATCAGACGGGGTCAAAGTCAGCCCGCATAACAATGCCTTCGATTTCGTGGGCATGCTGCAGGCCATGCCGGGGCGCGGCCAGCCGGAACATATCGCCGACGCCGTGGCCTTCCTGGCGTCTGACGACGCGCGCTGGATCACCGGCCAGACGATCAACGTGGATGCAGGGATGGTGCGCTACTGAGCCGCGCCGCAAACCGCCGCCGGTGACCTCAGCCGGCGATCGTCGCGTCCGTCGCCTGGCGCAATTCGCTTTCGCTGACGCCCGATGCGGTTTCGACGATTTTCAATCCGCCCGGCACCACATCGAGCACCCCTAAGTTGGTGATGATGCGGCTCACCACGCCCTTGCCGGTGAGCGGCAGGGTGCAGGATTTCAGCACTTTGCTCTCACCGTGCTTCGACGTGTGGTCCATGACCACGACGACGCGGCCGACGCCGGCCACCAGATCCATGGCGCCGCCCATGCCCTTGATCAGCTTGCCGGGGATCATCCAATTGGCGAGATCGCCCGTTTCCGAGACTTCCATGGCGCCCAAGATCGCCATGTTGATCTTGCCGCCGCGGATCATGGCGAAACTCTGGGCACTATCGAAGAAGGCCGTCTGCGGCAGTTCGGTGATGGTCTGCTTGCCGGCGTTGATGAGGTCGGCGTCCTCCTCGCCCTCCAATGGAAACGGGCCCATGCCGAGCATGCCGTTCTCCGACTGGAGCGTCACTTCGATGCCATGCGGAATATAGTTGCTGACCAGAGTGGGGATGCCGATCCCCAAGTTGACATACCAGCCGTCGTGGAGTTCCTTGGCCGCGCGGGCGGCCATCTGATTGCGGTCCCAGGCCATTAGACGGCGTCCTTCTTGCGGATGGTGCGCTGTTCGATGCGCTTTTCGTGGTGGCCCTGGATGAGCCGATGCACATAGATGCCCGGCGTGTGGATCATGTCGGGATCGAGCGAGCCCAGGGCTACGATTTCCTCGACCTCGGCCACGCAGACCTTGCCGCAGGTGGCGGCGGGCGGATTGAAGTTGCGCGCCGTCTTGCGGAACACGAGGTTACCGGACGGGTCGGCTTTCCAGGCCTTGACGATCGACAGGTCGGCGATCAGGCCGCGCTCAAGTACATAGGTTTTGCCGTCGAAATCCTTGTGCTCCTTGCCCTCGGCGATGACGGTGCCCACCCCGGTCCTGGTGTAGAATCCGGGGATGCCGGCACCGCCCGCCCGCATGCGCTCGGCCAGTGTTCCTTGCGGATTGAACTCGACCTCAAGTTCCTTGCTGAGAAACTGACGCATGAATTCGGCGTTCTCGCCGACATAGGACGAAATCATCTTCTTGACCTGGCGGGCTTCGAGAAGCTGGCCAAGACCGAAGCCATCGACGCCCGCGTTGTTTGAGGCAATCGTCAGGTTCTTGGTGCCCGCGTCGCGGATCGCCGCAATCAAAAGCTCCGGAATGCCGCATAGGCCGAAGCCCCCCGCGGCGATCAGCATGCCGTCAAACAGCAACCCGTCGAGGGCCTGTGCGGCGGTGTCATAGCGTTTCTTCATCGTTCTCCTCAGTCACAGGCCCAACATGGACCGCGCCTGCCGCCAGGTGGCAACCGGCCGCTGGTATTTCTCGCAGAGGTCCACGGCGCGCCGCACCAGGGCGGCGTTTGAGGGCGCCAGCCTGTCCTTGTCAAGCCGTACGTTGTCTTCGAAGCCGGTGCGGGTATGGCCACCCTTGGCGATTGACCACTCGTTGATCTTGATCTGGTCGGCGCCGATCCCGGCGGCGCACCATTGGGCACCGGGAGCCAGGCGTTTTAGCGTCTCGATGTAGAAATCGAAGATCGGCTCGTCGGCTGGCATGGCGTTCCTCACGCCCATGACGAACTGCACATAGAGAGGGCCCTTCAGACGGCCATCGGCGGCCATGCGCGCCGCCTGCACGATATGGCTCAGATCAAAGGCCTCGATCTCGGGCTTGACGCCATGGCTCAATATTTCCGAAGCGAGCCAATCGACAAGATCGGGCGGGTTTTCATAGACGCGGGTTGGAAAGTTGTTGGACCCGACCGACAACG
>JANPCA010000322.1:0-1716 GCA_031430715.1 Hyphomicrobiales bacterium
GCTGGCGGCGCTGGCGGTTTGCCTGGTGGCGGGGACCGCCTGGAGCGGGGAATTCTATGAGAAAGATGGTGCTGCATTAACGGGCCACGACGCGGTCGCCTATTTCAATGACGGCAAGTCGGTGAAGGGATCGGCGGAACATAAGGCCAGCTACAAGGGCTCCACCTTCTATTTCGCGAACGAGGCCAACCGCGCCGCCTTCAGCGCCAGTCCGGAACGCTATGCTCCGCAATATGGCGGTTATTGCGCCTTCGGAACAGCCAGCGGTTACAAGGCGAAGATCGATCCCGCCGCCTTTACCATCGTCGCGGGCAAGCTCTATCTGAATTATGATCGCGCTGTGCAGAAACAGTGGAGCGCCGACATTCCGGGCTTCATCGCCAAGGCCGACGCCAAATGGCCGGAGGTCGCCAAGCAAACGTCGGTCTACGAGTAGCTCACTGCACTTGGGCGAGGAGGTCGAGGGGCTGGCCGCCGGGCTCCTGGCGGGCCACCAGCTTGATGGTCTTGGCCGATTCGACGCCGGAGCGGAAGGCGTCATTGTCCTCGTTGTGGGCGGGGATCGATGAGGGCATTGCGTAGAGATTAAAGCCGCCGCGGCGAATCTCGCGGGTCAGGCTGACCAGGAAGACGGGCTTGTACTGGACGCCTTCGGAGGTGGCGAGGCCGGTCTTGTAGACGCGCAGCACCTCGCGCTGGCCGCTGTTGTCCTGAGCCGGGCGGATCAACGTCAGTTTGGCCTTCAATCCCTCGTGCAGGGCGGGCCTTGGCGGCAATTCGTCGAGCGTCGAATTGGGATTGAGATAGGGCAGGCTCTCGCGCCAGGTCCAGCGCGGCTTTTCGGACCAGCCGGAGGCCTGCAGCAGGCCCGACAGGCTGGCGAGTTCACCCGCGTATTGGGCGATGAAGAGTTCCTCGGGCTTGCCGGCGAGATCGATGCGCCGCGCCGGCAGGCGCTGCCAGGCCTGGGAAACCCAGTCGCCCTGCGCCACCAGCACCTGTTTTTCCGACGGCGCATAGATCGCCTCGGCCCTGGTGAAGCCGGTGTTGACGTGCAGGACCCCCGCCACGATGAAGGCAATCAGGGCGGCGCCAAACAGGCCCAGCGGGCGGATGCGGCGCGGCGGGATGGCTTCGATGGCAACCCCGAAAGCCGCGACGATCACCGTGCCGAAAAGCAGGCCCGCCAGCACGTCGGAGAGCCAGTGGGCACCGAGATAGACGCGCGAATAGGCAATGGCAACGATCATCGATCCGCAGATGGAATAGACCAGCGCCCTGCCCCAGCGGCCCATGGCATGGCTGACGAGAACGGCGAGGATGCCGAAGATGACCGCCGCCATGGTGGCATGGCCCGAGGGGAAGCTCCAGAATTCGGCGCCGTCGTAAAGCTCGATAGGGCGTGGCCGCTGGATGCCGTATTTCATCACCGGCACGAAAATCTTGGCGGCGGCGATGGCGATGGCGGCGGCCAGCGCCGCCCGGTAGGACCGGCGCCACAGGAGCCAGGCCACGATCGCCACCGCCAGAACGGTCATCACCGCGCCATCGCCCAGCAATGTCAGGGTGACCATGATTTCGTCGGCGGGCGCGTTGCGCATTTCGCGCATCAACGAGAACAGCGAGATGTCCATGTTGGAGACAGCACTGGCCGACGTGGCGCGGACAGCAAGATTGCCAAGGCCGATGAGGCAGGCGAAAATAATGGCCGCGAAC
>JANPCA010000323.1:0-3665 GCA_031430715.1 Hyphomicrobiales bacterium
AGGCCGAAGCGCCAGATGAGCTTGATCATGGCGCGGCCCCGAGGGCGGCGATCTGGCGCAGTACGGCTTCGCCCGCCTGGGCCACCGCCGCTTCGAGCCGCAAGCGCGCCGCGGCCCGGTCGCGCCATTGCGTGATGCCGGGCGGCTTGTCGCCCTCGGCGGCATCGAGAAGGGTGATCGCCTCGGTGATATCGCCCGATTCTGCCAGGGCGGCGCATTTTTCCGCCAGCAGCGGCCAGTCGGTGACGCCGATATCGCGGATCGTAACGATGCCGGAGAGGTTATTCCACACCCAATCCCAATAGCTGTCTCCGGATGAGGACGCGGGGGCCTCAGGTCGAGGCAGCGCCGGGATGGCGGCGCGCAATTCATCGGCCAGGCCTTGAGCGGTGGGAAGCCCCTGGGCCGCATGAGCCGCCAGCACGTCGAGACCGGCGGCGGCCGGCACCATGCGGGAGATGCGGTCATATTCGCTCTGGAAACCCGTACCCGCCGCCACCTTGGCCTTGAGGTCGGCAAGCGCCTGCGACAGGGCCGCCGTGAGGCTGGCGGAATCGCCGCCGCCCGCTCCGGACTTGAGGCTGGCCACATCTTTCTCAAGCGCCTCGATGCGCTGGCCGATGGCGGCCAGGGCCGCCTGATCGGCCGTTCCCGTGCCAGCACCCGAGGCCGAAACCGCATTGCGCAAGGCGTCGAGGTCGGACTTGGCCGACGTGAGCGTTGTCTCGGCGGAGGCAAGGCGAGATTCGAAACTCCCGGCGCGCGATGTCACATCAGCGAGACCCGACTTTGCCTCTGCCACGGCGCCGCTGAGTGCGGCGGCATTCTGCACTGCGGCATCGGTGGCCTGGGAGACGGAAAGCAACTGTTCGCTCACCGTCTTGCCATTGGCTTCGAGCGCCTCGACGCGGGCATTGATCGCCGTCATCTCATCGGTCGGCAGATAGGCCGAGAGAACGTCCCGGTAGAACCAGCCACCGGCGATGAGACCCATGACGAGCGCGGCAGCCGCCCAGCGCCAGCTGCCAGTGCGCTTGGCCGGTGCTGTATTTGGAGGAGAATTGGGTGGCATTGGCGCCGGCGGAGCCTCATCGGCATCTTCCGAAAGGGGCGGCAAAGCCTCGGGCTCCTCATACTCGACCTTCACCTCCTCAGCTTCAAGGTCGATCACCTGCGGCCGCGTGGCGCTGGTCTCTTCGGTCTTTGCGTCCTCGGTCATGATCTTGGCCTAACGGGTTCGCGGCAATTGTTCAAGAAGCACCAGCATCGCGGCTTCATCGGGAGTTACGGAAACATGCGGTTTCCAAGCCTCGGGCAGGACTGCGGCAACATTGCGGGACAGGCAGAGATAGCGCGGAACAGCCGCTTCCGTCTTCAGGCCCTGTGCGAAGCAAAGTCCGTGCCAGATACGCGCGGTGCGCGGCGAATAGAGCAGCACGGCATCAATCTCTCCGGCCCGCAAGGCGTCACCGGCGCGTCCGAGTGAGGACACCGGCTCGGCATCGTAGAGCACCACGCGCATGCAGTCGAAACCGCTCGACCTGAGCTGGGCCGCAAGATCGCCCGACGTCTCGGCGCCTGATAAATAGAGGATGGGACCGTCCGAAGGCTTGAGCGTTTCGCGTATGTGGCGGGCCAGGCCCTCGACGTCGCCGCCATGCGCGCCGGCATCGTGGAAGCCCAGGGCGCGGGCCGCCTGCAGCGATTGCGGCCCAACCGTCAGTGTACGGATGGACTGGAGGCGCGCGGCTTGGGGCAGGGCGCGGATGGCGTTGGCGCTGGTGACGGCGATCGCCTGCCACGGCTGGTCCGGGATTGCCACACCGGCCCGGGCCACGATGCTCAGCAACGGTGTTGCGATCACCTGGTGGCCCAGCGCTTCGAGCCTGGCCTTGAGGGGCCTCGCGTCCTCGTCCGGTCTGGTGACGGCGATGCGCATCAAAACGCGATGAGGCTGCCGCCCATGGCCTTCACCGCTTCGCCCGCCTCTTCGCCCAGGCGCGCCGCATCGGAAGGCGGGCCGTGCCGCGTGGTTTCGAAACAATGCACGCCGTCCAGCGTCAGGGCATGGCCGCGAAAGTTTAGAACCCCGCCGTCGAGGACGGCGTGTCCGGCCAGCGGCGTGCGGCAGGAACCATCGAGTGCCGCGAGAAAGGCACGTTCGCAGGCCACGGCGGTCGCAGTCTCTGTATGGTTGAGGGGAACAAGCAAGGCACGCGTGGTTGCATCGTTCTCCCGCGTCTCGATGCCGATGGCGCCCTGGGCCACGGCGGGCAGCATGACGTCTTCCGGCACGATGGAGGTGATCCTGGCCGACAGGCCGAGGCGGTTGAGACCGGCACAGGCGAGGAAGGTGGCACTCGCAACACCGGCTTCAAGCTTGCGCAGGCGGGTTTCGACATTGCCGCGGAACGGAATGATATTGAGATCGGGGCGCAGCCGCTTCACTTGCGCGCTGCGCCGTACCGAGGACGAGCCAACCGCCGCACCATGCGCCAGATCGTTTAGCGATTTCGCCACCGGGCTCAGGAAGGCATCACGCGGATCTTCGCGCGGCAGCAGTGCCGCGATGATGAGGCCGTCCGGCAGCCTGGCCGGCATGTCCTTCATGGAGTGGACGGCGAGATCGATGTCGCGGGCAAACAGCGCCTCCTCGATTTCCTTGGTGAACAGGCCCTTGCCGCCGATTTCCGACAGCGGCCGGTCGCGGATGCGGTCGCCCGTGGTGGTGATGACCACGATCTCGATTTCGTCCGCCGTCAGAGCGTGCGCGGCCATGAGGCGGGCCTTCGTTTCATGGGCCTGGCACAGCGCGAGCGGCGAACCGCGGGTTCCTATTCTCAGCTTCGGCATTTGCAAGTCGTATCCGTCGAATGCTACAGGGTGGTCACGTTCTAGCTGCAATCATCACGAGCGTCATCCTTATCCATGGCCGGAGCCCTTTTGCACATTCTGGGGATCGAGACCTCCTGCGACGAGACGGCGGCGGCGGTGATCCGCCGTGACGCCGATGGCGCGGGCCGAATTCTCTCCAATGTCGTCCTCTCGCAACTGAAGGAGCACGCGCCCTATGGCGGCGTGGTGCCGGAAATCGCGGCGCGCGCCCATATCGATCACCTCGACCGATTGGTGGGCCAGGCCATGGCCGAGGCCGGGCTGGCGTTCAAGGATCTCGACGGCGTGGCGGCAACCGCTGGCCCCGGTCTTCTGGGCGGCGTCATTGTCGGCCTCACCATGGCCAAGGCCATTGCATTGGCCCATGGCAAGCCGCTGCTGGCGGTCAATCATCTCGAAGGCCATGCCCTCACGGCCAGGCTTCTGGAACCCGTTGAATTCCCCTATCTGCTGCTGCTCATTTCAGGCGGCCACACGCAATTCCAGATCGTCGAGGGTGTCGGCCGCTATCACCGTTTGGGCACCACGATCGACGACGCCCTGGGCGAGGCCTTCGACAAGGTGGCGAAGCTTCTGGGTCTCGGCTATCCGGGTGGACCCCAGGTCGAGGTCCACGCCCGGCGCGGCAACCCGAAGAGATTTGACTTCCCGCGCCCGCTCAAGGGCCGCAAGGATTGCAACTTCTCCTTCTCCGGCCTCAAGACCGCGGTGCGCGAGGCGGTGAAGAACCTTGAGAGTTTCCCCTCCCCCCATGGGGGGGAGGGGCTGAC
>JANPCA010000324.1:0-7037 GCA_031430715.1 Hyphomicrobiales bacterium
CGAGCGCCTCCACCGCGCTAATGTCTTCGCCATTGAGAGCAGCGGTCAGCCATTCATGTGTGCTGATCCAGCCAATGCTTTTGCGCGCGCCGAGGTCGATGACATGCGCACCGCCGCCGAAAGCCTCCAATCGGGGACGAGAACAGGTGTTGGCAAAGTCGAACCCCCATAGGCCGGTGAGGTCGATCTCTTCGGCCAGGCGCAGCACGAAGGCGATGAGGCTTTCGACATCACCATATTCGCCGTCGTGGATCCAGAGGACCGAGTTGTCCGGGCCGTCCTGCAACGTGAGATCAAAGCCAGCAACCTGCAGATCGTCCGAATCCTGATCCTCCTCGCGCAAGCGCAGGAAGAGTTCGATGGCTTGCGCGGCCTTTTCAGGGGTGCCGGCGTCAAGAACGCAGGAGAAATGTGTGAAATAGTCAGCCATGTGAGTCTCCAAAATGGCAGGCACCCGGCAAAGGCCGGGCGCGATTGGGTTGGTTTTGAAAGGGGATTGCTGCAGGTTACACGCTGCGGCGGCGGGCCAGATCCCGCGCCGCATCGTGTTCGTTCAGCATTTCGCGGTAGAACCGTCGGCGCGACGCGCGCAGCGCGCGGTTTCGGCGAAGCGCGGGATGCAGCGCCCACACCGCAGCTCGGATGACCACGCGCGACGACGCCGAAATCGGTAAATCGAGGGCAAGATAGAATCTTGTCATCCCGGCACGCTCCCAGCAGGGAGAAGTGCATAGTGTAGATCGACCTCGGCCTCGATTTTCTGGGTGCGCCCCATCCAGGGCTCGGGCCGAATCGCCCGAGCCCAGTCGGCAAAGCTGGGGATGAAACCAAGATCCTCGCGGACATGCTGCTCGCCGACCCATCGGGTGGGAATGACCCGCCCCGATGAAAGCGTCAGTGTCTTGCCGCGGATCTGCTCCAGCAGGAATATTCCCTCGGCATGGTGTCTCAAAGCTCGATGCCGAAAGTCGGCCAGGATCAGTTTTGAGCAGTCGAAAAATTCGTGACAGGCGAGGTAATCGTCGACCGTACCGCCCCATTTCTTCACCGAGGACAGGGCATGATGATAAGGATGTGCCATCATCTGCCCCTCAAAAGTCATGGGTGTAGAGTTCGGACGACGTGAACCGCTCGTTGAAGTCGAGGTGGATCGTGCGAGCCCGGGCGTCGAAACAGAACTCCCCATTGGCACCGTCGTTGTTCTCCCATCCGCCATGGGTGTCCGAAAGGAAGTCGTAGGCCATTTCCTCGATCGCCTGCTCGAGCGACAATCGGCGTTCGGCGACCTCTTGGCTTTGCCAGTCGATCCCGGCGAGTACGATCTGTGCGGGCGGAATTGGGACGGTTTCATCCGCTGAATTGCGTGCATCGATATCCTCGATCTGGCCAGAGTCGCCCGATCCGTCGAAAGTCACGGTGACATAGGCGATCCCGACATGAAGCAGGCCATCGAACAGCGCCTCCTTGTTCATCGGGCGCAGTGCCGTCTTGCGCGCCTCCTGTTCGCCCTGTGCGGCAAGAAGCCTTGCCAGATCGGGGGAAATTCCGGGCGGAATCGCGATGCGATCCAAGTCAGGATTGGTCATGTAAGGTTCTCCGGGAGAGCAGGTTGCAGGCAAGCCGACCGACGCTCTCTCTGATCCGGCGGGCTCGCCCTCCCTTGAACCCGCCTCGAACTCTGCCTTGCCGGGCAAATCAGTCCGGCGCCGCTACACCGGGCCGGACGCGCGCAAAGCGCGCGCCGGGGTGGTGGGTGAGGCGCTTTCGCGCCTCATTGCCAAGGGTCGATTTCCAAGGCGACGCGGTCTTCGTCGCCATCGTATTCATTGGCAGGCATCGCACCGTGCGTGCCGTCCCCGGCCTGGAACACAACGATCGAGACCATCAGCGTGGCGGCGAGGGAGGCTGCGTAGGCGGTGGCATCTTTGTAGGACATGGTTTCCGGCTCCTGTCTTTTGGGGCGGAGGACCATCCCCCGCGCGACAGGCGCCCGATGTGTCTGACCGGATCTGCAATCACCCTCGTGCGTTCGGGCAATTCCCGAATCCGCGAGGGCGGCACGCTCGCGTAAGCCGACCCCTCGTGGGTTGATTGAAAAGGAGACGGATCAGACCAAGGTCAGCGAATGGAAGCGGGGGATGGGGCTTTGCCTCTGACAGGAGCCGGAGGCCCGTCGCAGAATGCCACCGCTCGCCGGCCTTGTTGCCATGCTGGTCTCAGAAGATCATCCTGTTTCAGTCCGGGGATGGTGACAAGCATGTACCTGTTGCCGATGAATACGGCTGGCACGCATCACCCGGCACGACCTCTGGCATTAGGCCGCATAGCGTCAACCCCACCCCCCTGCCCCCATTCCGGCTCAGCCGGGAATTCGCGCCAGGGATCGTCGCCGAATGGGGGAGACTGCCTCGGCAGACTCCAGTCCGAAGGACCAGAGCCCGGTCCCGGCATCGCCGGGAGGCGCCAAAGTCTGACCTGAGAAACACAGCCTGCCGAAGAGTCACAGTTGTGGACATTGAACCAAGGGGCGAGCCGCCGCCATCCGCATGAATTTATCCGTCAAGCATTCCTTTCTAAGGCGGTACGCTACCAAGTAACCGGATGTATTACGACCGCCCCGTAAGTTGCGCTCTGGTGTCTGGAGGGCCAATAACATCAGCCTTGAATGTCAGAAAAAGATACGCTATTTTCTGACATATGATGGTGATAATTGCATCCGTTCCTGATCAAGTGATGAAGCATGCCCGCGCGAATGGGCGTGGCAGCGTCTTCACACCCAGCGACTTCCTCAAAGTGGCAGCACGCGCCGCTGTCGACCAAGCCCTATCGCGGCTGGTAAAGGCCGGCCATCTCCGGCGGCTGGCACGCGGGCTTTACGACTTTCCCAAGATCCATCCCAAGCTTGGACTCCTTTCACCTGCACCGGACGATGTGGCGCATGCTCTCGCGCGGGAAACCCGATCGCATGTTCAGATAACTGGCGCACGCGCCGCGAACGCACTTGGCCTTTCCACGCAGCTGGCCGCCAAGAGCACCTATCTGACTGATGGGCCATCCCGGCGTGTCGTGCTGGGGAAGCGCGTGGTGGATCTTCGCCATGCCTCGCCCAAGCATCTGATCGCACCCGGCAGTTCGGCAGGCACCGTCGTTCAGGCCCTTCGCCATGTCGGTCCTTTGCGCGCGGCTGACGTCCTGCAGGTGGCAGCGCGTCAGCTTTCGGCCAGCGACAAGAAGACTCTCGCGTCGAACGCCGTTCAGGCCCCCGCCTGGATGCGATCGACGCTGCTCTCGATTGCAAACGCAAGGGCGGGCGACAACAATGGATAAGGTTGCACGCCTCCCCATCAGTGATCGCGCAGCTCTCTTCGGAGAAACCGGCGCGAACCGAGGCGTTGCCAATACAATCATCGAGAAAGACTTCTGGGTTTGCTGGACACTGCGGCGCATTTTCGCTCTGCCAAAGGAAACGACCGCCTCGATTGTCTTCAAGGGTGGCACTTCGCTGTCCAAGGCATACGGCGCAATTCGACGTTTCTCAGAGGACATCGATCTCTCGTTTGACCGCGCCGAACTCGGATACACGGGTGACCGCGACCCCGAAAAGGACGGGCTCAGCAAAAAACAGGCGGCCCGGCTTATCGACGACTTGGTGGGCGACGTCGAGCGCCACATTGCCGAAATCCTGCTCCCGGCGCTGCGTGCCGCGATCATTGAACAACTTGAAGAGCCGGCTGAAGGCAAATGGTCGCTGGAGATCGACGCCAGCGACGCTCAGACGGTAAACTTCCACTACCCGACCGCGCTGACCGCTGCCGAATACGAAGGCATGGCCTATATAACGCCGCGCGTGAAACTTGAAATCGGCGCGCGAGGCGATCCCTGGCCCGCCAAAGAAAAAGTCCTCTGCCCCTACGCGGCAGAGGACTTTCCGGACTTCTTCGCGGATCCCGAAAGCACTGTCACTGTCCTGTCAGCGCGTCGCACCTTCTGGGAGAAGGCGACCGCACTTCATGCGGAGGCGCATCGCCCGATTGAGTTGCCGACCCCGCAGTATTTCTCGCGGCACTACTACGATCTCGCCATGCTCCTCGACACCGACGAAGGTCGAGCCGCCCGCACCGATTTTGATCTTCTGGCGCAGGTGGCGAAGCACAAGGCAATCTTTTTCCGCTCAGGCTGGGCCAACTACGACACCGCGCAACCTGGCACGCTTCAACTTCTGCCAAGCGAGGCGCGTATCAAGGACCTTCGCGCCGACTATCGAGCAATGGCGCCCATGATGTTCGACGAAAATCCGCCAGCTTTTGACGATATTATTGCGCTGATCAGAATGCTCCAAGACACTGTCAACAACTAAGCGCTACACAGCAGTACCCCGGAGGAAGGTTCATCAACTTGTTTCAGTCTTATGATCCCCACCATGGCGGCGCGCGAGCCGTTGCGCAGAGGCCAACCCGTCTTCTGAATGATGGTGCGCAAACTGGCGGCTCAAATGGGCGCTAGTTACCCGACCAGAATCATCCTCGCCTTTCGAAGCGGCGGAGTTTGCGCCTTTCCGAAATGTGACAAACACCTCACCTATGATGCGACAGTGGGCAATGACACTTATGTTGGTGAAGCGGCCCATATCCGTGGAGAAAAGCAAGGGGCTGCGCGTTTCGACGTGTCGATGACTGATGAAGAGCGCGACAACGTCCGCAACCTCATTTATCTCTGCACAGATCATCACACAATCATCGACAAAGTCGAAGCTGATTGGCCGACGCCCGCACTGCAAGACCTGAAGCAGAATCACGAAAAGCAGGTCCGGCAAGCAATGGAGGAGGCGTTTGCTGATGTCGCCTTTCCTGAGTTGCAGAATGCAGTATCTTGGGTCGCCAAGCAGATGCCTGCGGGAAACGGGTCGTTCGATCTCACCGCGCCTGACGAGAAAATCAAGAAAAACGCGCTCTCAAACGGTGCGCGTCATATCATTGCCGCCGGTCTGACTTCGCGCGCGACCGTCAGCGAGTATGTAGAGGCCGAGGCACAGCTCGATTCTGATTTCCCTGAGCGGCTAAAAGCCGGTTTCCTAGAAGAATATTATGCGCGGCGAAAGGAAGGCCATAAGGGCGACGAGTTGTTCGAGCTCATGTGCGCCTTCGCCCAACGTGGGCTGCGTCGTCAGGCCGACAAGACGGCAGGCATCGCCGTGCTGATATATCTGTTCGAAATCTGCGATGTATTCGAGAAATGATCCTCCCAACCAAACACATCCCACAGAATGAAGCACTGATTGGAGTTGGTGCAACGCTTCTGGCACATTTGAGCGGGCCCATTACCGTTTCTGGTCTGTGGGAGCGACTGCGGTCAGAACCAAATGTTGGTACGTTCGAGCGCTTCGTTCTTGCCTCCAATCTTCTCTATCTTATCGGCGCCATCGACATAAAAGACGGCCTGGTTGTCAGGATAGCATCATGATCCGAGCCGTACGCGCCAACAAAAGAGGGTTTCACACTGTTGCATTCAAAAAGGGCGTCAACCTCGTGCTTGCTGACCGATCTTCAGCGGCGGGCGACAAGGACACAACAAACGCATTGGGCAAGTCGACGCTGATCGAGATCATCGACTTCTGTATGGGTAGCAACACCTCGCCCGGAAAGGGGCTTCGGGTCGAAGCCCTCCAGGGTTGGGCATTTACCTTGGAATTGACCGTCGGCGACAACGATGTTGCTGTGACGCGATCTCCCGACACACCGGGCCTCTTCGCTATTGAAGGACCGACAGCAGGCTGGCCCGTCCAACCAGTGCCAAACAAAGAAGGAACGCCCGTTCTCGATACCAAGAAGTGGAGAACTGTCCTCGCTTGGGCACTGTTCGGCATCAGCGACCTCGCGTCTGAGAACGGCTACAAGCCATCTGCCCGGTCGCTACTCTCCTATTTCGTGCGAAACCAAACGGCCGCATACAACATCCCGTTCAAGTATTTCGACAATCAGAAGACTTGGGACATTCAGGTCCACAATGCTTTCTTGCTCGGCCTCAACTGGGAAAAAGCCGTGACCTGGCAGCAGCTTAAGGACCAAAAGAGTGCGCTTGACGCTTTGAGACAGGCTATTAAGACGGGCGCGGTCGACGGCGAGCTTGCATCCTTGGGTGAGCTTGAGGCCGAACGGCTGCGTCTTGCCACCCAACTCGAGCGCGAACGCGAAGCCCTGACGAACTTCCGTGTTCTACCCCAGTACCGCGAGATCGAGGGGCAGGCGAATATCCTCACGAGCGAGATCCATAGCTTGGTGAACGCCAACATCGTGGATAAGCGCAGGCTGGAACGGTATCGCGAATCCGTCGTGAATGAGGATGGTCCTGCAGCGGATCGTCTGGAAGCGCTCTACGATGAGGCGGGGATCGCACTACCGGGAGCCGTGAAGAAGACGCTCGCAGATGCCCGCGCATTCAACGAAAAGATCATCACGAACCGCCGCGAGTTCATTGCCGACGAGATCGCCACGCTGGAAGGTGCGGTGTCCGATCGCGAGCCTAGGATTGTTGCTCTTACGGATCGACGGGCTGGTTATCTTAGCGCCTTGGCCGGACAGGGCGCGCTTGAAGAACTTACCCAGTTGCAAGAACTTCATGCTGGCATCCGCCTTAGGGTGGACGAGTTGGCCAGCCGGATCACTCAACTCCGCCAGATGACCAGCAAGGCTGACACAATCAAGGTTGAAATTGTTGAGCTTAAGCGCGCCACTGCGCGTGATTATGAAGAGCGGCGCGCCTTATGGTCCCAAGCGCTGAGCTTGTTTTCAGAATTTTCGGAAAGCCTCTACAAGGCGGCTGGGCGCCTTGTGATTGATATCGACGATACTGGATACAAGTTCGATGTAGAGATTGCCGGCAGCCCGAGCGAAGGCATCAGCAAGATGAAGATCTTCTGTTATGATCTCATGCTTATATCCTTTGCCCGGCAACGTGGTTTGGGCATCGACTTTCTTATTCACGACAGCACCATCTTCGATGGTGTAGATCCTCGGCAGCGAGCACACGCATTGGAGTTG
>JANPCA010000325.1:0-13735 GCA_031430715.1 Hyphomicrobiales bacterium
AGCTCGGCGACAGTCAAATCCAACCGCGTCACCGCTATCGTCATGGCAAACCTCCAGAGCGAATCAACCACCCCAGAGAATCATCACAGCTCGACAATCCAATATCACGATTGAGTCAGTTCATCTGACGGTTGGTATCAGCCGCAACCAGAAGAACCTAAACTTCCCGTCTGAGTATCCTTGCAAACAGTTCCGCATCGCAATTGCCGCCCGAGGCGATGACGCCGATCGAGCGGCCTTGCGTGGCGATCTTGCCCGATAGCACGGCGGCCAGCGCCGCGGCGCCGCCTGGCTCCAGCACGATCGTCAAGACCTCGAAGGCGAAGCGCACCGCGCCACAGGCCTCGGCATCGCTCACCGTGAGGCCTTCGGCCAACCGGGGGTGGTTGATGGCGAAGGTCATGGCACCTGGCGTTGCCGACATCAGCGCGTCGCAGAGCGAACCGCTGGGGCGCGCATTCCTCTCGCGCGCGCCGCTCCTGAGGCTGCGGGCATAGTCGTCGAAGCCGTCGGGCTCCACCGTGTGAACCCGCGTTGTCGGAGACTTCGCCTCGATCGCCAGCGCCACACCCGCCGTCAGCCCGCCGCCGCTGCAGCACACCAGGACATCGTCCAGCACCACGCCGCGCCGCGCCGCCTCGTCGGCCAGTTCCAGCCCCACGGTACCTTGGCCCGCGATCACATCCCGGTGCTCGAAGGGCGGCACCAGCACGGCGCCGCGTTCCCCGGCATGGCGCGCGGCAATGGCCTCGCGGTTCTCACGAGCGCGGTCATAGGTGACGACCTCGGCGCCAAACCCGCGCGTGTTGGCCTTCTTGATTTCCGGCGTATCGGCGGGCATGACGATCAGCGCCGGAAGCCCACGCATCTGGGCCGCCGCCGCAACGCCTTGCGCATGATTGCCCGAGGAATAGGCCACCACGCCGCCGGGGTTCTGCTTGACATCGATCTGGGCGATGCAGTTCCAGGCGCCGCGGAACTTGAAGGAGCCGGTGCGCTGCAGGCATTCGGCCTTGATCAGGATGCGCCCGCCGGTCAGCGCGTTGAGCCTGGGCGATTCGATGACGGGGGTGAGAACCGCTTGACCCAGGAGCCGCTCGGCGGCGCGTTCGACATCGGAAAAATCCGGCAGCATGATATTCTCCTCGAACCCTCGGACGCGCCAGCATAGCCGGACACCCCGCAACTTTGCTACACAAGACCGGCAACCACCGGAGCAGTCATGAGCCGCGACCCCCGCTACGACATTCTATTCGATCCCGTCCGCATCGGTCCCTTGACGGCGCGCAACCGCTTCTACCAGGTGCCCCACTGCAACGGCATGGGCTATCGCGATGCCTCGGCCCTTGCTGCCATGCGTGGCATGAAGGCGGAAGGCGGCTGGGCCGTGGTTTGCACCGAGATGGTGGAAATCCACCACGGCGCCGATGTCGCTCCTTACGTCGAACTGCGCATCTGGGACGACAACGATATCCCCATGCTGGCCCGCATCGCGGACAAGGTGCACGCGCACAATTCGCTCGCAGGTATCGAACTCTGTCATTCGGGCTATACCGCCAACAATCTCCTGTCGCGGGAAGTGCCAATCGCCGCCAGCGCCATGCCGACATCAAGTTACTTCAATGATCCCGTGCAGGCCCGCGCCATGGATATGGAGGACATCCGCAACCTGCGCCGCGCCCACCGCGCCGCCGCACTCAGGGCCAAGCGCGCCGGCTTCGACCTGATCTATGTCTATGCCGGCCACGGGCTTGGCATTTTCCAGCACTTCCTGTCACGCGCCACCAATTTCAGGAATGACGAATATGGCGGCTCGCTGCAAAACCGCGCGCGGCTTTTGCGGGAAGTGATCGAGGACACCAAGGATGCGGTGGGCGATACCTGTGCCGTCCCCGTGCGCATCGCCATGAGCGAGTTCCAGGGTTCGGCTGGGCTGGAACCCGCTGAAGTCGAGGATGCCATCGCCTTGATGGCTGAGTTGCCCGATCTGTGGGACTTGTCACTCTCCGACTGGTCGAAGGATTCCCAGACCTCGCGCTTTTCGGAAGAAGGCTTCCAGGAGCCCTATATCAAGGGGGTCAAGAAGCTCACCAGCAAGCCGGTGGTCGGCGTCGGCCGCTATACGTCGCCCGACACCATGGTGCGGGTGATCAGGCAGGGCATCATGGACATGATCGGCGCGGCCAGGCCGTCCATTGCCGATCCCTTTCTCCCCAAGAAGATCGAGGAAGGCTGCCTCGACGACATCCGCGAATGCATCGGCTGCAATGTCTGCGTGACGCATGACTACACAATGACGCCGCTACACTGTACCCAGAACCCCACCATGGGCGAGGAATGGCGGCGCGGCTGGCACCCGGAGAAAATCCGCGCGCGTGACAGCGACGCCCACGTGCTGGTGATTGGCACCGGCCCCGCAGGACTCGAGGCAGGTCGCGCCCTTGGCCAGCGGGGCTATCAGGTGACCATCGCGGAGAAGGCCTCCGAAGCCGGCGGCCGCGTGGCGCGCGAATGCCGCTTGCCAGGTCTTGCCGCCTGGGGCCGGGTGCGCGACTGGCGCTTGCTCCAGATCGCCAAGCTGCCCAATGTGTCGCTCTATCTGGAAAGCGCCATGACGCCCGAAACCATCGCCGAATTCGGCGCCGATCATGTGCTTCTCGCCAGCGGTGCCGAATGGCGGCGCGACGGCACGGGCCGCAACGCGGCCGTGCCCGTCAGCATCGCCGCGGACGCGGATGTGCTGACGCCTGATGACCTGATGGCGGGCAAGCGCCCCAGGACCCGCGATGTGGTGATCTTCGATGACGACCACTATTACATGGGCGGCGTACTGGCCGAGCTTTTGCGCAACGAAGACTACGCCGTCACGCTTGCGACCCCGGCCTCGCTGGCCTCGATCTACACCAGGGCGTCGCTGGAGCAGAAGACCATCCAGAAGCGGCTGCTGGGGCTGGACGTGGTGATCGCCGCCAACACATCACTCGGCGCCATTGCCGCCGATCATGTCACGCTGGCTTGCGTCTTTACCGGCAAGACCGCCGCGCTGGCCGCCGCCGCCGTCGTGCTCGTCACCGCCAGGAACCCTGTTGACGCGCTCTATCAGCAACTGACGGCGGCCGGCATCGCCTGCTCCCGCGCCGGAGACTGCCTGGCCCCCGGCACCATCGCCGCCGCCGTCCATTCCGGCCTGAAATTCGCCGAGGGCTTCGGGGCACCGGAGCCCGATCACCTGGATTTGCCTTTCCGCCGCGAGGTTACAGCGTTAAGCTCGATTGCCTGATGCCTCAATCCAGTCTCACCCGGCTGCTAACATTGCCCTTGTTAAGACACTGTTTACCAAATTTGCCCAGTCTTGGGCACGCTGACCAGAAGGATAGAGCCGTGCTGTCGCGCCGCGTTTTCAACCGTAACCTTCTTGCCCTGGGGAGCTTCGCCGCCATGGCGCGGGGCACCGCTGCCCTGGCCGAGGAGCCGCTGTTCACCAGCTCGATTGCCACGGCAAAGCCGGCGGCACCGGCCAGCTCGAAGCTCGCCACCCAGACGGAAATCGTCGCGGGGCTAGACCAGGTGCCGATGCTCAGCCCGGGTTCGGCCGAGGCCCTGAACGGCGCCATCGCCATCTACGAGGAAATCGTGGCGGGCGGCGGCTGGCTGGAACTGCCGCGGAAAACCCTGAAGAAGGGCGCCAGGGGCGATGCGGTCATCGCGCTCCGCCAGCGCCTGGTCTCCGAGAACTACCTGCCCTTCGACACGCTGGGCGCTGAAAACGCGGGCCTCTACGACGACGAACTGGCTGAGTCGGTGCGCGCTTTCCAGATCAACCATGGCGTATTGCCGAGCGGCATCGTCGCCGAGAAGACCCTGGGCCAACTGAACGTCCCCGCTCCAACCCGCCTGCACATGCTGCGCGAAAACGTGGCCCGCGTCGAAGCCTACGCCATGGGCTTGAGTGACCGTTCGATCCTCGTCAACATTCCGGCCACCCAGCTTGAGACGGTCGAATTCGGCCGGGTCTATTCGCGCCACAACATCGTGGTGGGAAAGCTCGAGCGGCCCTCGCCAGCACTTGCCAGCAAGGTCAGCGACATCAATTTCAATCCCTATTGGAAAATTCCGGCCTCCATCGTCGCGCGCGACATCGTTCCGCACTATCTTGGGGACGCGAGTTACCTCACCGCCAACCGCATCCGCGTCTTCGACGGGGTCGACGGCCCGGAAGTCGATCCGACCCTGATCGACTGGCCGATGACGCCGCCCGACCGCTTCTTCTTCCGCCAGGAGCCGGGCGAGCACAATTCGCTGGGCGTCGTCAAGATCAATTTCCCCAACGAGCACATGGTCTACATGCACGACACCCCGCACCGCGAGCTCTTTGGCCGCAACGTTCGCTTCGAAAGCTCGGGCTGCGTAAGGATCGACCAGGTGCAACTGGTGGTGCAGTGGATTCTCGACCGTTCGGGCGCCGGCGTGGACGAAGCCCAGTACCAGATGATCCTGGCCGGGGCCGAGCCCTATGACCTGAAGATCGACAACGGCCCCGACGTGCGCCTCATGTACCTGACCGCCTGGGCGACCGAGGACGGCCGGGTGAACTTCCGCCGCGACATCTACGGGCTGGACGGCACCGGCTTCATCATGGGCCAGCCGGAACCGAAGAGTATTTAACTTTCCTTCTCCACGCAAAGCGTGGGGAAGGTGGCGCGCGCTGCCTTCAGCGCGTGACGGATGGGGTTCTCGCCCGGGGCTCCGGCCCCACCCGCTCGCTGCGCTCGCCCCCTCCCCGCGTTCCGCGAAGAGGGAAGAAAATTGAGGCCTCCTTGCGGCGCGGCCTTGCCGGTTCTATGCCTTGTCCGGCAACCAACCTCCAGAGCTTCCCAATGACCAGCCGCAGCTACTATGCCCCCCAGGGCGGGCACCCGCCGCAGAGCGAACTCCTTACTGGCCGTGCCGTCTTCACCGAAGCCTATGCGGTGATCCCCAAGGGCGTCATGCGCGACATTGTGACGAGCTACCTGCCTTTCTGGGACAAGACAAGAGCCTGGATCATCGCGCGGCCGCTGACCGGGTTTTCCGAAACCTTCGCGCAATATATCATGGAAGTGGCGCCGGGCGGTGGAAGCGACAGGCCGGAGCCCGACCCGCAAGCCGAAGGTGTCCTCTTCGTCGTCGAGGGCGCCATGACGTTGACCATGAACGGCCAGGTCCATGAGCTGAAAACCGGTGGCTATGCTTTTATTCCGCCATCGTCAAAATGGTCGCTGCGCAACACCGCTTCGGCGCCGGTGCGCTTCCACTGGGTGCGCAAGGCCTATGAGAAAGTCGAGGGGCTAGACATTCCGCAAGCCTTCGTCACCAGCGACGCCGCGGTGGCGCCCTTCCCCATGCCCGGCACCGATGGCAAATGGGCCACCACCCGCTTTGCCGACCCGGAAGACCTGCGCCATGACATGCATGTGAATATCGTCACTTTCGAACCGGGTGCCTCGATCCCCTTCGCCGAGACTCACGTCATGGAACACGGCCTCTATGTGCTGGAAGGCAAAGCCGTCTACCGCCTCAACCGCGACTGGGTGGAAGTCGAGGCCGGCGATTTCATGTGGCTCAGGGCCTTCTGCCCGCAGGCCTGCTATGCCGGCGGACCCAGGCGCTTCCGCTATCTGCTTTACAAGGATGTCAACCGCCACATGAAGCTGCGCGGCATCAACCGGCAATAGAACGCAGATCGACGATGTCCGTACAAGCAGCCACTCCCAGCCGCCCGCAACAGGGCGCAAGCTTCGCCGATCTCTTTACGCCCAAGCTCGTGACGGTCCTGCGCGAGGGCTATAGCCTCGCCCATTTGCGCATGGACGCCATCGCCGGGCTGACGGTCGCCATCGTCGCCCTGCCCCTGTGCATGGCGATTGCCATTGCGTCGGGCGCCTCTCCCGCCCAGGGCCTCTATACGGCGATCGCCGGCGGCTTCATCATTTCGGCGCTTGGCGGCTCCAGGTTCCAGATCGGCGGCCCGGCCGGCGCCTTCATCGTGCTCGTTGCGGCAACCGTGGCCCTGCACGGCATTGATGGCTTGATCCTCGCCACCTTTCTCTCGGGCGTGATGCTGGCCATCGTGGGCCTGTTGCGGCTTGGCACCTATATCAAGTTCATTCCGTTCCCGGTGACGGCCGGTTTCACATCGGGCATTGCCGTGATCATCTTTGCCAGCCAGATCAAGGATCTGTTCGGGCTGACGCTGCCCGGGGCGGAACCCGGGCCGCTCCTTGAAAAACTCCCCGTCCTGTGGGCAGCACTCGGCACGGCAACCCCCGCTGCACTGGCCCTGTCGGCGGGGACCGCGGCCGTCATCGTGGGCTTCAGGGCCGTCCGGCCGCGCTGGCCCGGCATGCTCATTGCCGTGGCGGGGGCGGCGGCCATCAGTTTCGCCTTCGAACTGCCGGTGGCGACCATCGGCTCACGTTTCGGCGGCATTCCGAACACTCTGCCCTGGCCGGCCCTGCCGGACTTCGACTACCGCAAAGTCATCGCCGTGCTGCCCGCCGCCCTGTCCTTCACCCTGCTGGGGGCCATCGAGTCGCTGCTCTCCGCCGTCGTCGCCGACGGCATGACCGGCAGGCGGCACCGTTCCAATTGCGAACTGGTGGCGCAAGGCGTGGGTAACGCCGTCTCCGCCCTGTTCGGCGGCTTCTGCGTCACCGGCACCATCGCCCGCACCGCCACCAATGTGCGGGCCGGCGCCCATGGCCCGGTGTCGGGCATGCTGCATGCCGTCTTCCTGCTGCTCTTCATGCTGCTCGCGGCACCGCTCGCCTCCTATATTCCGCTGGCCGCCCTGGCGGGCCTTCTGGCCGTCGTCTCCTGGAACATGGTCGAGCGGCCGGCCATCGCCGTGCTGGTGCGTTCGGGGTGGGGCGATGCCGCGGTTCTGGCCGTCACCTTCTTCCTCACCATCTTCCGCGACCTGACCGAGGCCATCGTGGTGGGCTTTGCCCTGGGCTCCGTGCTGTTCATCCACCGCATGTCGGAGGCCACCGCCGTTGAAACCCACATGCCCTTCGTGGGCGAGGACCAGGCCGACCGGGAAGCGCCGCGCGGCGACTATGACGAAGGCAGCGCCACCAACCCGGATATCGTCATCTATCGCATCACCGGCGCCTTCTTCTTCGGCGCGGCGGCCTCCATTGGCTCGGTGCTGGATAATTTCCAGGACACGCAAAAGGCCCTCATCATCGACTTCTCGGCCGTACCCTTCCTCGATTCGACCGGCGCCAACGTTATCGAAGGCCTGACGCGCAAGGCGCACCGGCGTGGCATCAGGCTCTATGCGGCGGGCGCCAACGGCGGCATCCGCCGCGCGCTCAAGACGCACGGCGTGCGGCCGCCCGGGGCCGTCTTCACGCAAACGGTCGAGGAAGCGCTCGAACGGGACAGGGCGGCGCGCTAAGGGAGCGCCCGGTTCCTGGCCTCTAGATTCATTTATTTACTATAAATTGAATCCAGGGAAAAGTTTGCTGGACTGGCCAACGCCTCGTTGTCTTCGCCGCGCGCGAACGGCCGCCGTGAAATCCCGGGCGCGCATCCGGCTTCGCTCCGGCGGTGCGATTCCTAACGCTGCAATAATCGAAGTGATTCAATTCGGAGCAATGATTTAGCCGCGAATTCACTCCGTTTATCTACCACAACTTAAGAGCAAGCGAGGTAGTAATGTCGACGGAACAGCGGAGGGGCGTCAGGGACACCAAGGGTCCTCTTGCTGATTTCTGGACCTGAGAATCAAAGCAAACAAGCAAGGAACTGCCATGCGTAAATATCTCCTCCCGATCGCCGCCGCCGCGGCCATGCTCGGCTCGGCCGCCGCCTTCGCGGCCCAGACCAGCGACACGTTCCAGACCCGTATCGCCATCCAGACCAGCTGCTCCGTTTTGGTCGGCGATGTTGACTTCGGCAACGTCGGCGTGATCAACGGAACCGAAACAGCCTCCGGCACCGTCGACGTGAACTGCTCGGCCGGCACGGCCTGGACGGCTTCCTTCGACATCCTGCTGGCCCAGACGACGCTGACCGGCGCGCTGATGACCAACGTCAACGGTCAAGACGTCGCCTACAACGCCACCATGACCTCGGGCGGCGGCACCGGTCCCGCCAGCTTCGCCATCAACGCCAGCCTGCCCGCGCAGGTGACGCCGACCGCCGGCGTGACCTACACCGACAACCGCACCCTCTATATCAACTACTAAGTAGCGAGAGTTACCTTAGATGCGCTCCTGGATTTCCGCACTCCTCACGGCTTCCGTTCTCGGCGCCACACCGGCTTTTGCCGATGCGACATCGCTGCAGATCATGCCGGTCAATATCGAAGTGGCGGCTCCAGGAGCCGCATCGAAGGTGACGATCACCAACAGCGGTTCGAAACCCGCCAATATTCAGGTCCGCGTTTTCAAGTGGGTCCAGAAGGGCGGCAAGGACGAATTGATCGAAACCCGCGACGTGGTCGCCAGTCCTCCCGCGGTAAAACTCGGTGCTGGCAAGAAATCCGTCATCCGCGTGGTCCGCGTGAACAAGCAGCCCGCCGTCGGCGAGGAGACCTACCGTCTCGTCATCGACGATATCGCGGCTCCCAGGAAGAGCGGCGACGCGGCCATCGGATTCTCCGTGCGCCATTCGCTGCCGGTGTTTTTCACGGCCTCCGGCGATGAGGCGGAGCTGAATTGGAAAGCGTCCGTGAGCGGCGGCAAGCTGGTCGTGACCGCTTCCAATTCCGGCGGCCGCCGCGTGCGGCTGATGGATCTGAAAGTCGCGGGAAAAGGCGGCAAGGCGATAAGTTTCGGCCAGGGCCTGTCGGGCTATGTGCTCGGCCAATCGTCCAGGGTCTGGACCGCCAAGGCCAAGTCCATCTCGCCCGGCGCGGTCATAAGGATTTTGGCGCAGAGCGATTATGGCTCAGTTGATACAACGGCCAAGGTTCAGTAAGCGCCTCGCAATCGGACTGGTATTCCTGCTCGCGCTGTCGCTGGCGCAACTCAATCCGGCTCCAGCATCGGCTGAGCCGGAACCGGTCGAACTTCAACTCGAAGTCAAGGTTAACGGCTATCCGCTCAATCTGATCGCCAGTTTCTCGCAACTGGCGGACGGCAAACTTGCCTCGCCAAGGTCCGAGCTGGCCGAACTGGGCATCGCGGCACCGGGCGAGGGAGCCGATGACGAACTGATCACGCTCGCCACCATTCCGGGCCTCTCCTATGTCTATGACGATCTGAACCAGACCGTCGAACTCGAGGTGGCCAACACGTCGCGCATTGCCAAGACGGTCGATACCGGACGTCAGGGCGAAGCCGTCGCGGCATCGAGCGGCAACGGCCTGGCGGTCAACTACTCGGCCTATGCCGCCGCCAGCTATAACATCGAGGACGCCCTGGCTGGCTTGAACGGCGGCTCGCTGTCGCTCGACGCGCGGGCCTTCTCGAATTTCGGCGTCATACAGCAGACGGGGATTGTGGGCACCACGACATTTGCCGACATGACGGCCTTGCGCCTCGATACGTCCTGGTCCTACCCGGACGAAAAGCGCCTGCTGACCTATGGCCTGGGAGATATCGTCAGCGGCGGGCTTGGCTGGACCAGGCCCATTCGCATGGGCGGCGCCCAAGTGCGGCGCAATTTCAACCTCAGGCCCGACCTGATTACCAGGCCGCTTCCGCAGATCGAGGGCACCGCTGCGGTGCCCTCGACGCTCGACGTCTATATCAACGGCGTGAAGAGCTATTCGAGCCAGGTTCAAGAAGGCCCATTCAGGATTGACAGCATCCCGGTCTACACCAGCAACGGCACGGCCAGGGTCGTCCTGACCGACTCGACCGGGCGCGAAACCGCGACCGAAAGCGAATTCTATTCCGCACCCGAACTTCTCAAGACGGATCTCTACGATTTCTCGGCGCAAGCGGGTGTCGTCCGCCGCGACTATGGCATGGAATCCTTCGGTTACGCCGACCAGCCGGTTTTCGTCGGCTCCATGCGCTACGGAATCAGCGATTTCGTAAACGGCGAGGCCCATGCGGAAATCAGCCAGGACCTGCTGATGGGCGGCATTGGCGCGGCATATTACGCGGGCGATTTCGGCATGTTCAATGCGGCACTTGCAGGAAGCCTCCATGATGGCGATACGGGCTTCCTCGCATTCGGATCGTGGGAAACCGAATTCGGCGACTTCGGACTGAACCTCTCGACCACGAGGGCCTTCGGCGATTTCATGGATCTGGCGGCGGTGACCGCGGTATCCCCCGACGGCAAGGTGAATTCCGGTATTCCCCAGGCGCTCGACCGGATTGCGCTGAACTACAACATGCGCGGCATCAAGGCTGGGGTGGGCTTAAGTTTCATTCATCGTCTGAGCGGCAACGGCGATCGCTCGCTCATTCTGGGTGGCGGCTATTCGCAGAGTTTCGCTGGCGGCATCTCCGTCTATGCCAATGTCTTTGCCGACTTCGGCGACACGGAAGACTACGGCGCGACCATCGGCTTCTCGATGCCGCTGGGCGAAACCATGAACGGTTCCGCCACGGCCTATGCCGGCCAGTCGAGCATTTCAGCCGTGGCCGAAGTCAGCAAGCCCCATAGCGGCGAGCCTCTGTCCACGACATGGCGCGTGGCCCATTCCGAGGGCAAGGACCGGATGACGATGGCGAGTGGGCAGGTGCGCCTGAGCAAGGCCAGCATATCGGGCTTCGCCGCCCACCAGGATGGCAAGGCCAGGGCCAATGTCGTGGCCGAGGGATCAATGGTTGCCGCGGGCGGCGGTCTGATGCTGGGCCCGACGATCTATGACTCCTTCGCGGTCGTCGATGCCGGTGCTCCGGATATCATGGTCCAGCACGAGAATCGCGACATCGGCAAGACCGGCGGCAATGGCAAACTTCTCGTCGCCAATCTCCAATCCCATCATAAGAACAAACTTGCCATCAACGTCGACGATCTGCCGCTCAACGCCGGATTCGCGGAAACCGAGGTGGTCGTCGTGCCGCGCGCCATGTCGGGCGTCGTCGTCGAATTCGGCATTTCCACGGACCAGACGGCGGCCCTCGTCGTGCTGACCGATGCCGAGGGAAACTTCATCCCCGAGAGTTCGGAAGTGACCCTCGAAGGCTCGGCCGAGCCCTTCCTGGTTGGCTATGACGGCGAAGTCTACCTGACGGGCGTCGCGGCACGCAATGCCATTGCCGTTAAGCATGGCGGTAAGGAATGCCATGCTAGTTTTGCCTTCGAAGGTAAATCCGGCGATCAGTCCAGAATAGGCCCCCTGAAATGCGTCTAGCGGTCTTGATGCCCGTCCTGGCGGCGCTGGCGCTCACCCCGCCCGCGCGCGCCCAGTCGTGCAATTTCGGCAACACCGGAATCGATTTCGGCAACGTCAGCCTGGGGGGTGGCTTCCAGTCCGCCAATGGAACGTTTTCGGCCGATTGCAGCGGCACGCCCGGACAAACCATCCGCGTCTGCGCCAATTTCAACGCCGGTTCGGGTGGCGTGGCCGCCGGCGGCAATCCCCGCTATCTGACGCAGGGCGCCACACTGATGAACTTCAATATCTATCGTTCCAACGGCGTCGGCCAGGTCTGGGGATCCTATACCTGGAGTGCTTCGTCCCGGCCCCCGGCCATTTCGGTCAGTCTGAATTCCAGTGGCACCGGCAGCGCCAGCCAGACCATGTTCGGCCGCCTCGCGAACCAGCAGGGCACGCTTCCGACCGGAACTTTCAGTTCGGTGTTCTCGGGCGCCCACACGCAAATCGACTATGGCTATGCCCCCGGTTTCACCTGCGGCTCCACCCTCTCGTCGCGCGTGCAGAATGTGCCGTTCCTGGTTCGCACCACCAACAACAGCTCTTGCACCATCACCGCGACCGACTTGAATTTCGGCAGTCAGGCAAATCTCGATGCCCAGATTCTCGCCAGCAACAGTATCCAGGTCAATTGCACGTCTGGCGCCCAATATGAAATCGGCCTCAACAACGGAATCTCCGGCGGCGCGTCGCCCCTGGCCCGCCGCATGACCAGCATCTCCACGCCGGCCTCGATCTCCTATGGCATCTACCGCGACGCCGCGCGTTCCCAGGTCTGGGGCAGTACCTCAGGCGTGAACACCGTTAGCGGCGTGGGCACGGGGACAAATCAGGTTATCACGAGTTATGGCCTGGTGCCCGTACAGCCGACACCGGGCGCCTATACCTACACCGACACCATCATCGTTCAGGTCACCTATTGAGGCGCCGTTGCTGCCGCCGCTGCACATGGGACAGGCCGTGCTCGGTCTTGTTCCAGTAGAATGGCGCCACGATGAACTGCCAGAGGGCATACCAGGCCGCCACCGACATGAGCAGCCAATAGAACGGCATGGTGGCGATGGCGCCCCACCAGCCGCCGATGCCGCGCCGCCGCAAGGCCTTGAGGCCGATCATCATGGTGACGCCGTATCCGCCAATCAGGATCAGCAGATTGAGACCGGCGAGGCCGAACACCACGAGGCCGGCATGGGCGGGAAGGGTTGGTTGCAGGATCAGGAAAGCAACCGTGATGCCCACGCAAAAGGGGTGCAGCAAGGCCGAGGCGAAGACCCCGATGGTCATCGCCTGGATTGTCCAGAAGCCTGACGGGCCGGCCTCGCGCAGCAGCCGCCGGGGCTCGCGCATGTGGACCAGCCAGGTGGCGAGAAAGCCCTTCAGCCAGCGCGCCCGCTGCTTGATCCAGTTCCTGAGGCTGACATTGGCCTCCTCATAGGTGCGGCTGTCGAGCATCGCGGTCTCATAACCCTGCCGGCACAGACGTAATCCCAAATCGGCGTCTTCCGTCACATTATGCGGATCCCAGCCGCCGATCTTGCGCAAGGCGGCGATCCTGAAGTGATTTGATGTGCCGCCGAGCAACATGGGCAGCCGGTGATTGGCCAGCGCCGGCAGCAGCGCGCCGAACAGAATCGCATATTCGATGGTGAATTGCCGCGCCAGCGGTATTATGGCGCAAAGACCACACGAAATCCATTGCTCTGGGGGCACGATTTCCTAAATCGAGGGGATGAACACGTATGCCATTCCCGCCCTGAAAGAGAAGCGAGCCCACATCGCGGGCCGCATCATTTCACTGAAAAAGCAGATCGCCCGGCACCAGAAGGAACTGGTGAGCATCGACGCCACCATTGCCCTGTTCGATCCTTCCTACAAGGTCGGGTCCATCAAGCCCAAGAATGCCCGGAAGCGGGCGAAGCTGTTCAAACTCGGGGAACTCGGCCGCCACATCCTAGATGCCCTACGCCGGGCCGAAGGAAGGCCGCTGGCGACCGCCGAGGTAGTCGCCGCTGTCACTGCCGCTATCGGAGAGAAAGCCTCCAAGGCGCCCCTTCTGGCGGCTACCGTGCGGACGAACCTCAGTTACCTCGCCCGGCGTGGCAAGATCACCAAGATCGGGAACCGGAAGATCGCGGCCTGGCGGCTGGGGTAAGGGACACATCGGCCAGCCGGGAAAACGGCCGCATCCAGGCTTAATAGTCAAGCATTGATGTTCATCTATTTAATTAACCGAAGGCCCTTTTCTCCAAGATTGGCAATTGCCACAGGAGAAACCGCAACTCCAAACAAGAGATTAGAAATCTCCATTTCCGGCACCATTAGCTCAGTCGCGATATGGGAGATTGATGTTCCTTCACGCCAAAGGGCCTTAAGAATCTTCTTCCACACCTGCGATGTCTCGCGTTC
>JANPCA010000326.1:0-4246 GCA_031430715.1 Hyphomicrobiales bacterium
CGCAGCGGATGATCGCCGGCAATCCGGTCCTCAATATCAACATAAGAGAAAAACTGCTTCGTCTCTTCAGGCCCGCCGCGCATCGCAAATCACTCCGTCTTGCACGACAGACTGAATCACATCACAACAGCAAAATCGAAGAGTTTTTCAGCAGCCTGCTAGCGGCATTCTTGCGCAAGCGGAAGTGAAGCGGCGGCCGGGCGGCCGGTTCGAATGGTGCCTGGCCAAGATTGAATTCAAGCCTGAAATAGCGACCACCGCGCCAGAAACGGCAATTTCGGCGCCTCAGACGCCGTCCAAGTTGGCGTCCGAAGTGCCCGCCAAGATGCAAGGTAGGGCTTCGGCCATCGAAACGCCACCTGCCACTGGAAAGCGCATCGCACTGATTATCGGTAACTCCAAATACCAGAAAATCCCTCCATTACGCAACGCAGGGAACGACGCCGAACTGATGGCGTCGACCTTGGAGAGCGTCGGGTTTCGCGTGACAAAGTTGATCGACGCCACACAAAAACAAATGAACGTCGCGATTTCCAAATTTGGCAACGACATTCGCGAAGACGCGGAGGCGAGCCTCTTCTACTATTCGGGCCATGGTGTGCAAGTGAAAGGCCTAAACTACTTGATTCCGGTCGATGTTCCCCGGATCGAGGTTGAAAGCGACTTTCCGTACTATACACTTGATGTCAACAACTTACTGAAAACCATGAAAGATCCGGAGAGTCAGTTCAAGATTGTGATCCTGGATGCCTGCCGCGACGACCCATTCGATCCGTCCTCGCGCTCGACATCTGGATCTGGCGGACTTGCGGCGGTCAACGTGCCAAAAGGCACATACATCGCCTACGCAACACAACCAGGCAACAGATCGTCCGATGGCTTGGGAAAGCATAGCCCCTTCACGGCGGCCCTGGCAAAAGTGATCGTCAGGCCCGGACTGAGACTCGAGGACGTGTTGATGGAGACGCGCATCAGTGTGCTGAACGCGACGGGCAACAGGCAACAGCCGTGGGATTCAAGCTCGCTGGTCAGACCATTCTATTTCGTCCCTACCAGGTAACCTCACCCATTCCTTAACCGCTCCAAAAACTCCACCGTCGGATAGGAATCGGGGGGCAAGCCCAGCTTGATCTGCACGTCCCTGACCGCCAGGCGCGTCGCCTTGCCGATCTTGCCGTCGATGTCGCCCACGTCGTAGCCGCGGCCTGACAGGATTTTCTGCAGCTCGATGATCTGCTTGTAGGAGAGGGCGTTGACCTCGCTATTGCCCGTCGACAACCGGCCAGCACCGGCGATGCGGGTGGCGAGATAGGCGGCCGTCGTCGAATAGACCAGGGACTCGTTCCACTTGAGGTAGGCGGCGGTGAAGTTCTCGTAAGCCAGGAAGGCCGGGCCGTCCTTGCCCATCGGCAAGAGCAGCGAGGCCGGGAAATTATCCGCCTTGAACTTGCCCTTCACCCCCCATTTGGCCCATTGGCTGCGCGGGTGCTGGATGGCGATGTCGGCCTGCTCCCAGGGCATATCGGCGGGAACCCGCACCTCCTGGAGCCAGGGCTGATTGGCCTGCCAGCCATGCTTGATGAGGAGTGCGGCGGAGGAGGCCATGGCATCGGGAATGGAGCGGCGCAGGTTGCGCTGGCCGTCGCCGTCGAAATCGATGGCGGTTTCGTCATATTCCTTGGGCAGGAACTGGGTGTGGCCAATCTCGCCCGCCCAGGCGCCGCGCATATCTTGGCGGTCCAGGTCGCCCTTGTCGACGAGCCGCAGGGCGCCATGCAGCTGTTCGCGGAATTTTTCCGGGCGGCGGCAATCCCAGGCGAGCGTCGCCAAGGACTGGACGGTGGCGAAATCGCCCATGTTGGCGCCAAAATCGGTCTCCAGCGCCCAGAAGGCGATCATGACCGGGCCGGGCACGCCATATTGCTTCTGCACGGCGTCGAAGATGGCCTTGTTCTTCTTCAGCAGCACAGCGCCCTGCTTGATGCGGTAGTCGGATACCATGCGGGCCTGGAATTCGAGGAAGCTCTGGGAAAAGATGCTCTGGGCGCGGTCCTTCTTGATGATGGCCGGGTCATAGGCAACGCCGTCGAGTGCCGAAAGGCCGCGCTGGCCAATGCCCTGGGCCGCCGCATCCCGGGCGAAGGCCTTGATGAAGCCGTCGAAGCCCTTGGCCGCGTTGCCGCAGCTCGCGGCCTCAGCCCCGGCGCTGAGCGCCATCAGGGCGGCAACCGCAACACCCGCCCATCCCAATTTCCGCATTCCACCGCTCCCGATTCGATTTGTCCCTGGATGATGGCGCTAAGGGCCCTCTTGGTCAAATTCATGACCGCGCCCGGTCAATCCCACAAGCGGCCTTGCCACGTGGGTTAAGCCTTGCTAGCCATTCGTTTCACGCAACCCTCCTTTGGTTCAAGACCGCCCGTGCATCTATGAACGGCACCGAACCCGTACAGGTTCATGAATTGCTGATCCGTGTCGCCGATGGCGACCGCTTGGCGTTCCGGACCCTCTATGCGAAGGCGGGGCCGAAGCTCTTTGCTATCTGCCTTCGCATGATGCGGTCACGGGATCAGGCGGAAGACGTGTTTCAAGAAGCCTTCGTCAAAATCTGGGAACGGTCCTGGCAATTCGACCATTCCAAGGGCGATGGGATGGCGTGGGCCGCGACCGTGACGCGCCACTGCGCGCTTGACCGCCTGCGCCGCAGCCCACGCCAGCATGTGGCGATCGACGAGGCGGTGACGGCCGAAATCGACTTGGGGCAGCCATCGCTGCAGCCCGATCACGCCGCCAGCAGCGATCTTCACCATTGCCTGGCACAATTGCGTGATGAGTATCGTAATGCCGTGGTGCTTGCCTATGTGAACGGGCTGACCCACGAGGAACTGTCCGAGCGGATGGGCAGGCCGCTGGGCACGATCAAGAGCTGGGTCAAGCGTGGCCTGGAACAGCTGAAGGACTGTATGGACCAATGACCGACGACGAACGGGCCAGTGCCTATGTGACCGGAACGCTGGACGCCGGCGCGCGCCAACAGATGCGGCTGCGCATTGTCGAGGACGCGGGCTTCGCCCGGCTCGTGGCGGCCTGGGAAACACGGCTGGCGCCGCTCGGCCTGTTGCGGGAGGCGGAATTGCCGGCAGGCATGCTTGAGCGCATCGAGGCGGCGATCGATCGTTCGAGCGTCGAGCTTCCCGGAACCCTGACCCTGCACGCCGGCACTGGGGAGTGGACCGGCGTGTCGCCCGGCCTCAGGATCAAGATGCTGAACCGCATCGAGACACAGCAGCGGCAAACCTTCATGGCCTGGCTTGAGCCCGGGGCCGAATATGTCGACCACGACCATGAACAGGACGAAGAGATCTACATGATCGAGGGCGACCTGATCATCGGGCCCGTGGTGCTGGGGCCAGGCGATTTCCACGTGGCCCGCGCCGGCCGCCATCACCCAGTGCACCGCACCACCAAGGGTTGCCTGTGCATCATCTCGCAGGCCATGGGGCCAGTTTGATACGATCGGCCGGTTCAATTGGTGTTGATGCCTTCATCCCGGCGGCGGCCATTAAGCCGCCAGACAAAACGGTGCGATTTCAATAGATTGAGCCAAAGGTTCCGGCTTTAGAGGCGGCGAGGAAATCGGCGTCCGCACGCGTTGTGACCAAGGGAAGCGGGATGCCAGCGAAAACTGGCATCCCGCTGTTTTGGCCAAGATTGGCGGTATTTGCGACGTCTTGCGCGGGCGCTTCTGCCCTCACTCGGTGACCGTCACCGTTGCCTTCATGCTCGGATGGCGCTTGCAGAAGTAATCGTAGGTGCCGGGCTTGGTGAAGGTGAAGGAAAAGCTGCCGTTCTTCTCGAAGAATCCCGAATCGAATGCTTTCGTCTCCTTGCCCGCCGTCACCGAGTGCTCGATGTCGTCGCCATTCACCCATTCGACGATGGTGCCGGCCTTGATCTCAAGCGCCTTGGGCTGGAACTGGAAGAGCTTGATGGTGGCGTCCACCTTTTCGCCCGCCTGGGCCAAGCCCGCCAGGGCCAGCAAGGCCGTGATGATGCCGATGATTTTCATGTGCTTGTCCCCAAGTGAATGGGGCGGACCTGGCGCCCGCCCCTCCTGAACTACATGGCCGGGAATTTTTCGGGAAATTGGGCGGCAATCGCGTCGGCCAGCGGGTCGGCGATCATCTGCATGTGGTGCGAGGCCTCGCGGATCTTTTGGTAGGCCAGTTTCGGATCGCGGTTGGCC
>JANPCA010000327.1:0-8809 GCA_031430715.1 Hyphomicrobiales bacterium
CATTGTTGTCGTAATAGACCAGAGAGGACTAAAAAATGCGCCTATAAGTATCGCAACCAAAAATAATGCAAACGATACTTCGAGCATCCAAATGCTTTTAGACATGATATCAGTAGCGCGCACCTCATCGATAAAATTGAACACCAAAGAATTAAAACTATAGTAGAAGAACGAAAAGAAGGTTGGAGCCTCTGTCACTGAAAATGACGCAGGATGAAGCTTGTACAGAGCGAAGTTTACGGCTGCAAAATTCAGTGTGGTGCCGAATAGCATTACCAATATTGCCACTATGCCACCAGCCATGATGAGACCGCTATTCTGAAACTCGCGGAGTCTGAATGCAAAGAAAAGGCTCAAGCGGTTGAACAATATTGTAGTTTCCAGCGCAGTTCGCCAAGTTTCGAGCTCATGACCGTCAAGAGAGTCGCGCTTTTCTCGCAAACCGTTTTCAACTTTGTAGGAATTGCGAATGTGGTAATCGATCCATGTCACGACAGTTCTATAGGCCGTGGCGAGAGGGCTAGATTTGAAGACGCTCAGAAATCGCATTACGTAGCTTGTAAAGGTGACACCGACTAGGGTGACCGCCGAGGTGACAAGAACCCATTGATTGTGCATTGACAGTGAGAGAATAAATGCCACCACCCAAAGTGAACATATTACGACATTGTATTTGAACGATCGAAAGAAGGAGACGAACCCGTTTAAGATTGCAAACGGCACTAACCAGTTTGTCGCACGATAAAGGAAAATGGGAAGACGCCAGATCAAGTTGATCAATGGATAGAAAGCAATGAATGAAAACCAAATGACCCATGTCTTTCTTTTCACGAAGATCATGCAGAATACTAAAATCAATAAGAAGGCGACAATCTTGTAAGACAGCAGCCAGCGCGTTGCCGGAAAAAAATATTCGAATATGGCGACGTCCAAATCGTACACAAAAAGCTTTGTGACCGCATAGGTCCAAATGACAATGGCAGTAATTTCTCTGGTGAGCCGGCTAAACTTGGAGAAGATCGTGAATGACCGTGGTGTTGCAATCGCTGGAACAGTGGACGGTTCAGTTGGTCCTGTTAGAGACACCTCTGATTTTGGAACGGCCATTGTACCTTCAATGAAATGGCCATCCGCATCGAGGATTGTGAATGCCGAAGTCTGATCGGGACTAGACACGTCATCTTCTGCAGGCTGGGACTTCTTGTGGGTCTTTGTGGGCTTTCGTGACACCGAGGATGGTTTGCGGGAGGCTGATTTGCGGGAGGCTGTTGTCATTCTGATTTTTACTGCGTTACCGCCAAGGTGACCCATTAGCCCATTTGGCTATAGCGGCGCCGCTTCCCCCACGCAATGCGCGAGTTTCTACCGGGGTAGCGCTCGGTTTTCGCTACTGCCGCCTGTCAGTGGACGGTGAACACATCGAACCACCTGCTACGCCTTCTGCTGCGGTCGGCGTTGCAAACCGCTGCGCCGTGTTGGATTCGATCCCATCAAACGCTCATCAAAATGTATCCCGCAAGATCCAAGAATATCGCCTAACTCTTTGATTTTATTGGTGAGCCCGGCGGGGTACGATCCCGCGACCCTCTGATTAAAAGTCAGATGCTCTACCACTGAGCTACGGGCCCACAACCGGCCATCGAGGTCCGGCAAGCGCGGCGGACCATAGGGGCGGGGGCGGGGGCGGTCAAGGGTGTGTTCGGGCCGGAAACCGGACATTAAGCTGTCCGCCACAATATCGCCGCCTGGTATGGGACATGCTCGTCTTCTGGGGGACAGATCATTTTGATACGGTTGAGATGAGCGGACTGGCAATCATCGTGCTGGCGGCGGGCAAGGGCACGCGGATGAAATCTGGACTGCCGAAGGTCATGCACCGGGCGGCGGGGCGGAGCCTGCTCGGCCATGTGCTGCGGGCGGCGCGCGATTTGGCACCTCAGCGCGCGGCCGTGGTGGCGGGGCCCGGCATGGAGGAAATGGCGGCGGAAGCGCACGCGGTCTTCCCGTTAGCCGACATCGTTGTTCAGGCCGAACGCAAGGGCACAGGCGATGCCGTGATGATGGCCAGGAAGGTCTTGGAAGGCTTCGTGGGTTCCATCCTTATCCTTTACGGCGACGTGCCACTTATCAGTTCCAAGACCCTGCACAATCTGACTGTGCAGGCTGCGGATATGACGGTGCTCGCCTTCAAGCCGGTCAATCCATCCGGTTATGGCCGTCTCATTCTTGACAATTCTGGCAGCGTCATCGCCATTCGCGAGGAGCTTGATGCAACGCCCGAGGAGCGTCTCATAAACCTTTGCAACTCTGGCATAATCGCAATTTCCTCCGAGCTTCTGTGGGAACTGCTGCCGCGCATCGGGAACGGCAATGCCAAGGGTGAATACTATCTCACCGACCTGGTCGAACTCTGCGCGGGGGCAGGCCGCACTTGCACCTATGCCGTTTGTCCCGAAGCGGAAGTGGCCGGAGTAAACGACCGGATGCAACTGGCGGGCATCGAGGCGACCCTGCAGGCAGCCTACAGAAGGATGCATATGCTGAACGGGGCAACGCTCACAGCCCCGGAAACCGTTTACTTTTCCGCCGATACGGTGATCGGCCGCGATGTGACGATCGAACCCCATGTGGTCTTCGGTCCGGGCGTCTCGATCGGCGACGGCGTCGAAATTCTTGCCTTCTCCCATATCGAGGGGGCAAGCGTTGCATCGGGTAGCCGCATCGGGCCCTTCGCGCGGTTAAGGCCCGGGGCCGAGATCGGTGCTGACGCCCATATCGGCAATTTCGTCGAGGTCAAGAAGGCTCAGATCGGCAAGGGCGCAAAAGTCAATCACCTGACCTATATTGGCGATGCCCGGGTGGGGCCAAAGACCAATATCGGGGCAGGCACCATCACCTGCAATTACGACGGCTTCGACAAGCACCTGACCGACATCGGTGCCGATGTCTTCGTCGGCTCCAACACGGCTCTGGTGGCCCCCGTCAAGGTCGGCGACGGCGCCTCGATCGCGGCGGGCAGCGTCATCACCCGCGATATTCCGGCGGGTGCGCTGGCCATCACGCGGCCGGAGCTGGAAGTCAAGGCCTCCTGGGCCACCCGCTACCGGGAAATCAAACGCGCCCAGAAAGCGGCGCGGAACAAGAGTTAGGATTTAAAGCATGTGCGGTATCGTTGGCATTCTCGGCAAGCAGGCCGTTGCGGAGCATATCGTCGAGGCACTGCGGCGGCTCGAATACCGCGGTTATGATTCGGCGGGCGTCGCCACGCTGGAAAATGGCGAGATCGGGCGCCGCCGCGCCGTCGGCAAGCTGCGCAACCTGGCCGAGGTGCTGCATCACGACCCTTTGAAAGGCAGTGCCGGCATCGGCCACACGCGCTGGGCCACCCATGGCGGCGTCACTGAAACCAATGCGCATCCCCATGTGGTGGGCGATGTGGCCATCGTTCACAACGGCATCATCGAGAACTTCCGTACACTGAAGGATGAGCTGATCGCCGGTGGTGCTGTCTTCACCACCCAGACCGACACCGAGGTCGTGGCGCAGCTCCTGGCGCGTGAACGTACCAAGGGTGTTGCGCCGCGCCAGGCGGTCAGCGCCGTGCTGAAGCGGCTGGAAGGGGCCTTCGCGCTGGCGATCCTGTTCAAGGGCGAGGATAACCTGTTGATCGGTGCCCGCAACGGGCCGCCGCTGGCGGTGGGGCATGGCCAGGGTGAAATGTATTTAGGCTCGGATGCCATAGCGCTCGCGCCCTTCACCAATCGCATTACCTATCTCGAAGACGGCGACTGCGTGGTACTGACGCGGACCTCGATCGAGATTTTCGATGGCGAAAACCGCCAGGTGATCCGCCCGATGAGCTTCTCGCAGGCCTCCTCGATGATGGTGGACAAGGGCAACCACCGCCATTTCATGGCCAAGGAAATCGCCGAGCAGCCGGAAGTGATCGGCCACACGCTGGCCGAATATGTCGACTTCTCGGAACGCGCCATTCGCATCCCCGAAAAGCTGGCCTTCGATTTCAAGACACTGGAGCGCCTCACCATCACCGCCTGTGGAACGGCGTCCTATGCGGGGCTTGCCGCCAAATACTGGTTCGAGCGCGTGGCGAGGCTGCCGACCGAAGTCGATGTGGCCTCCGAATTCCGCTACCGCGAGGCGCCGCTTCCTAAGAACGGCCTGGCCATCGTCGTCTCGCAATCGGGCGAGACCGCCGACACGCTGGCGGCGCTACGCTATTGCAAGGCGCAGGGGCAGCACACGCTGGCTATCGTCAACGTGCCGGAATCAACCATCGCGCGCGAAAGCGAGTTGGTGATGCGCACCTATGCCGGCCCTGAAATCGGCGTTGCCTCCACCAAGGCCTTCACCTGCCAACTTACTGCCTTGGCCTGCCTCGCCATCCTGGCGGGTAAGCTGCGCGGCACCATCAGCCGTGAGCAGGAGAAGGAACTGGTCGGCGCCTTGATCGAGGCACCGCGCCACATCGCCGAGATTCTCAAGGATGAAAAGCACATCGCCAATGTGGCGCGTGAAATTGCCCATGCCCGCGACGTGCTGTATCTGGGCCGCGGCATCAACTATCCGATCGCGCTCGAAGGAGCCCTCAAGCTCAAGGAAATCTCCTATATCCACGCCGAGGGCTATGCGGCGGGCGAATTGAAACATGGCCCCATTGCCTTGATCGACGAGAACGTGCCGGTAATCGTCATCGCCCCCCATGACGAGCTCTATGAGAAGACCATCTCGAACATGGAAGAAGTGGCGGCGCGCGGCGGCAAGATTGTTCTGTTGACGGACGATGTGGGCCTGGAGGCCAATGGCCACAAGACCTTCCATTCGATCCGCGTGCCGCGTGCCAACGCCTTCATCAGCCCGCTGCTCTATGCCGTGCCGGTGCAGCTTCTAGCCTATCACGCGGCGGTGTTCATCGGCACCGATGTCGATCAGCCGCGCAATCTGGCGAAATCGGTGACGGTGGAGTAGGCGGGCCTCACTGGGTGCGCTTCACCGTGACGACGTAGCTTGAACCTTCCTGGCGGTTGACCTTGACCCAGATGCCGCGTGTCTTGTTGTTGTAAATGCCGCCGGGCAGGAATTGGGCATTGCCAAGGGCGTAGTCGGGCCAGGTCAGGCCGCCGGAACTGCAGGTTGGCGCGCCCTGATAATCACCTTTGGTGGCATCGATGGGAACCGCCCATCCGCTTTGCGAATTGAAGAAGCAGGCGTTGCCGCCGCCGATCGCACCGCGATCCTCCTGAAAATCGTGGAGGATGACGCCGTCCCCCGGTATTCCGTTCTCATATTGCGTGCCGCCGATGCGGGCCTCGATGGTCAGGTAGCGGGCGCTCGCCCCGGTGCAGGGCAGGCCCGGATAGCAGACCTTGATCATCTTCTTGGCCTTACCCAGCAGGGGCAGGGCATTGGCCTCGAGTGTCACGCTGCGGGTCGTGATGGAATCGATGACGACCTGGTTGGCGGCCGGAATCCAGCCCAGGTGATCCTTGTGCGCGGTGATGTAGCCGCCGCCCGGTTCGGTGCAGCGCAACGATTGCGTGTCGCCGCTGTTGGCGGAAAAATACGACCCGCAGTCGTTCGAACTTGCCTGGCTTCCGCTGCTCATCTGGTCCCATGGGCTGTCATAGGCGTAGTAGACCCATCCCGAATGCGGCAGTCCGATGCTGTGTCCGAGTTCATGCACATAGATGCCGGCCTCCTGTCCCCAGGGCGGCTCCCAGGTGGAGCCGTATGATTTGCCGTTGTAGAAAATGCCGCCGCCCCAGGCGCAGCAATCGAGATCATTGTTCAGAACGAAATTGATGTTGTCATAGACCGTCAGGTCCACCCCGGCGGCGGTGACCAGCGCCAAACCGTCGTTTTTGATGCCATCGAGGTCGGCGCAGACGCCGCTCCAGCCGCAGGGCGCGTAGCCGTCCTTGGTCTTGGGAAGGCGCAGCCAGTGCCTGGCGCCAAGCCCGCCCTGGCCGGCGACATCGGCCTTCCACTTCAGCTTGCCCCAGGATGTGCTGTTGAAGAAACCGTTGATGGTCGCCGTGACATTCGAACCCACGGGCACCGTCAGGGGATTGGTCAGATCCTTGAAGAAGCGTGGCGGGTGCGGTTCCTGCGCGTCGTCCTTGAATTTGAGCAGGACGAAGAGGACGCGCCTGACCTGGGCAGCCCGGGTGGTGGTCTTGTTTTGAATCCCAGCCGTCATGCGGTCAACGGTGATTCGCCCCTTGCCGGCGGCGCTCCTGGTCGAGCGGCCCTCAACCACCACGCGCTTTCCGAAAAGTCCAACTGCTCCGCTCTGCTGGGCGGGGCCGACTTCAAGCCCGAAATCGGTGCCATCGGGCAGCGTCAGGCTGAAGCGGATTTCGCCTCCGGTCTGGCCCGGCCGCGGGTCACCCCAAACAACGGAGAGGGTGCCCTCGAAACGCGTGCCATCGGCCGATTGCTGCGCCTGGGCCGGACTCAACGCGAAAGCGGCAAATATTGCCACAAGAAGGGCCAGATGAATCAGGCCAAGCCAGCGAGCGTGTAGTTTCATCATTTTGTTCTCCAGTGGTAAAGTAACAGAGTTGGCTTCCGGTTCGCTTCAAATGCCGCGTCACTGCGTGCGGATCACGGTCACGCTGTACCTTGAGCCTGTTCTTTGATTGACCCGCACCGTGATATGACGCGCCGTGTTGGTGTAGGTCCTGTTGGTCAGGAACTGGGCGTTGCCAAGACCATAGGCTGGCCAATCGCGGCCGCCGGAATCGCAGGTTGGCTGGCCGCGATAATCCCCCCGGGTTGCATCGATGGGCACAGCCCAGCCGCTCTGCGCGTTGAAGAAACAGCTATTGCCATCGCCCCGCGGCGCGCGGTCGGCCTTGAAATCGTGGATGATGACGCCGTCGCCAGGCAAGCCATTTTCGAACTGGGCGCCAGTGACGCGCGCCTCGATGGTCAGGTATTGCGCGGTTGGTCCGGTGCAGAGCGTGCCCGGGTAACAGACCTTGATCATCTTGATGTTCGGCCCCAGGGGGAGCGCATTTGCTTCCAAAATGATGGTTCGGGTCGACGCGATGCTGATCACGGCAATGTTGGCGCGCGGCAGCCAGCCGAGGAACTCCTTGTGGGCGGCGATATAGCCGGAACCGGGTTCGGTACAGAAGAGCCTCTCCAACTTGCTGTTGTTGGCCGAGGCATATAAGCCGCACTGGACAGACTTCGCCTCGCTGCCTCTGCTCATCTCATCCCAGGGGCTGTCATAGGCATAGTAGACCCAGCCCGAATGGGGCAAGCCGATGCTATGGCCCAGTTCATGGGCATAGGTTCCGGCTTCCTGGCCCCAGGGCGGCTCCCAGGTGGCGCCATAGGACTTGCCCTTGTAAACAAAGTCACCGCCCCAGGCGCAGCAATCGAGATCATTGTTGAGGACGAAGTTGATATTGTCATAGACGGTCAGGTCGACTCCCGTGGCTGCCGCCAGCGCCAGGCCGTCGTCCCGTATGGCATCGAGATCGGCACATTCGTCGTCCCAGCCGCAGGGCGCGTAGCCAGTCTTCGTCTTCGGCAGGCGCAGCCACTGCGTCGAAATCAGGCCACCCTGGCCTACAACGTCCGCCCTCCAGGTCAGGTTGTTCCACGAGGTCTTGCTGAAAAAGCCGTTCAGGGTGGCAACGACATTGGACCCGGAGGGCACGGTGAGCGGATTGGTCAGCGCCTTGTAGAAACTCGGGCGATGTGGCTCCTGGTCGTCGCCCTTAAATTTCAGCAACACATAGAGCACGCGACGCACCTGGGCGGCCCGCGTGGTGCCTTCCTTGACGCCGGCACCGGCTAAGATCCGGCTGGCGGCGATCCGGGCCTTGCCGTCGGCGCTCCGTGACTGCCGCCCTTCAACCACGACGGGCTTGCCGAAAAGACGAAGCGCCGCGTTTTGATCCTCTGGCCCGGCGTCGAGCCCAAATTTGGTATCGTCCGGCAGGGTGATGCTGAAGCGGGTCTCGCCCCCGGTTCTTCCCGGGCGCGGGTCGCCCCAGACCACGGAGATGATGCCTTCGAAACGCGTGCCGTCGACGGATTGCTGCGCCACGGCGGGGCTGAGCGCCAGCAACGCGAATGCCATTGCAAGTCCGGCGCGGCGCAGCAGTCCAGAAAAGCGGGCGTATTGGTTCATCATCGCATGCTCCACTGCCGGGACGGTCTCGCCGCGCGCCGATCTACGTTGCGTCACTATTGCTTAGTCCGTGGTGGTCCGCAAGACCGTTTAAGGAGCCGTGGCTTTCGCCTGGCGCAGCATCAGGAAGATGGCCAAGGTCACGGCCAGAAGAACCCCGGCGATGTAGAAACCGACATTGGGCGAGACCATGACCGGGTTCGGCCGCATGAACCAGCCGAACACCTGGGAGAAAAACACCGTGCCCAACAGCATGCCGATGCTTTGCAAACTGGCGATGCCGCCCTGCAATTCGCCCTGCGCGTCATCGGGGGCCTGGCGCGACATCAAGGCCGTCAAGGCAGGATGGACGAAGCCCTCGGGCGCATGCAGTACCAGCAGGATGAACACCGCCGCGAGACCCGGCGCCAGCCCATAGCCCACCACGACGAGGCTGGCCATCACCAGTCCGAACACGACGGTCTTGTACTCGCCCAGCCACTTCACGGTCGGACCCGTCAGCCCTCCTTGGGTGATGGCGGTGACCAGGCCGAAGGCGGCGAGCGTCAGGCCGATCGTGGCCTCGCTCCAGTTGAAGGCGGCGATGCCCCAGAAGGCCCACAGGGCGGGATAGACGGCCGATGCCAGGAAATAGAGAAACAT
>JANPCA010000328.1:0-13700 GCA_031430715.1 Hyphomicrobiales bacterium
TGGAAATCAATGGTCCAGGGCCGGAGCGCGTCGGTCATCTTCTGGAGCGCCTCGTCGAGAACCGTCTTGTCCTTCCAGTCATACTTGGCGGGAAGCAGGCGCGACTTCGGCGCATTGTAGCCCATGGTGTAGAGCAGCGTGTGCGCCATGTCGGCCTGGAAGCCGATGGTCTGGGGCCGGTCCGTCTCCTCGAAGGTGTTCAGCATGTCCTTCCAGGAATTCATGCCGCCCCAGCATATCTCGCCCTCGCAGGCCAGCCTTTCGCCAAAGTCGGACGCGACGCTGCAGGCTTCCCGGAAGGTCTTGGCGATCTTCTTGGTATTGGCCACAGGGTCCTTGGCCCATTCGGCGGTGCTGGCCGCCGAGTCGATGCGGATGACGCCATAGGGCCGAACACCCAAGTCGCGTAAGCGCTGCCCAAGTTTGCAGGACTTCTCCACATTGGCGACGAATTTCTTGCGGTCCGAGGGTGAACCCATAGCCGAGCCGCCGCCAACCGGCGGCCAGACGGGCGCCACGATAGAACCGATGGCGAGGCCGTGCTGCTGGGCTTTGGCGGCGAGCTTTTTCACTTCATCATCGCTGAAATCGATGGTGGTGTGGGGAGCGGCGTGGAAGATGTCGATGCCGTCGAATTTCACGCCGTTGACTTCGGCCTTTACCGTAAGATCAATCATGGTGTCGAGTTCGATGGCCGGAATCTCAAGGCTCCCCCGGCCCACAAGGCCTGGCCACATCGCATTGTGAAGCTTGGGGAAATTGTTTCCGCCCGCCATTCCGCACTCCCATCCCGTTCATTATTTTTCTTGATGTTAGACGGGAATCGCGCTTGCTGTCCAGAACTGTTATATTAGTATGACAGACATGTCCTTCGATCTCAGTTCCATGCGGCTCGACCGGGCCAGGCCCTTGCGCGAGCAAATCTATCCCATGGTGCGGAGCCTCATTCTGACCGGCGTCATCCGCCCCGGCGAGGTCATCGACGAGAAGGCCATCGCCGCCCAGCTTCAGGTGTCGCGCACCCCGGTGCGCGAGGCGGTGAAGCGCCTGAGCGACGAACATCTGGTCGAGGTCGCCGCCCAGTCGGCAACGCGGGCCGCCCGGATCGACCGGCGGGAAATCGAGGAATCCTTTCTCATCCGCCGGGCGCTGGAACTGGAGAGCGCCGCGCAGGCCGCCACCCGTATGAACCAGGACCACGCCGACAGCCTCGCCGATATCTTGACACTGCATGCGCGCGCCGTCGAGCGGCGGAACTACGTCGAGGCCATCGGCTGCGACGATCAGTTCCACCACTATATCACCGCCATCAGCAACCTGCCGCGGCTGTGGAGCACGATTGAGATTTCGAAAGCCCAGATCGACCGCTGCCGCCACCTCATGCTGCCGCGCGCCGGACAGGCGGAGGCGACGCAGGAGCAGCACCGCGCGATCATCCGTGCACTGAACAGTGGCGATCCCGAAAAGGCCCGCGATGCCATGCGCGATCATCTGGATGCCGCCTACCGCAGCACCGTCGCGGTACTCGACGGGCCGGGCCTCGGTTAGGGCGGGACAAGCCTTCTCTGGACTTGCCCGGTGTCAAACGTGCTATATGCGGCCTATCATGGGCTGGTCACTCACCATCGGCACGATCGCGGGTACCGCGATCCGCCTGCATTTCACCTTCCTGCTGTTCCTCGCGTGGATCGGCGTGTCCGACTATCTGGCCCGGGGCCCTGCCGCGGCCGTCTCGTCCATCGTCTTCATCCTGCTGCTCTTCGCCTGCGTCACGGCCCACGAGTTCGGACATATCCTGATGGCGCGGCGATTCGGGGTGAGGACGCCCGAGGTGATCCTCTCGCCCATCGGCGGCATCGCCAACATGGAGCGCATTCCGGAGGTGCCGGCCCAGGAACTGCTGGTGGCGGTTGCCGGACCACTGGTCAATGTGGTGATCGCCCTGATCCTGATGGCCGGTTTCGGCTTCGGTCCCGAGGCCTTGCTGACCATCGATTTCGAGACGGCGGGACTGGCGGAGCGGCTGGCGCTGGTCAATGTGTCGCTGGTGCTGTTCAACCTGATCCCCGCCTTTCCCATGGATGGCGGACGCGTGCTGCGTGCGCTCCTCGCCATGAAACTCGGCGCCGCGCAGGCAACCAGAATTGCGGCCCGCATCGGCCAGGGCTTCGCCTTTCTCTTCGTACTGCTTGGCCTGTTCTACAATCCGATCCTGCTGCTGGTGGGCGTGTTCATCTATTTCGCGGCGGCTTCCGAGGAACAGTCGGCGAGCTTCGCCCATTTCGCCCGAGATCTGACGGTCAATGACGCGATGGAGCCTTCGCCGGTGCTGCTCGACCCCACATCGCCGCTGGCCCAGGCGGTCGACCTGCTGCTGTCGAGCCCGCAGCGCGATTTTCCGGTGGTCGACAAGTACGGCAGGCTGATCGGCATTCTCGACCGCGAGGCGATGTTGGCCGGCCTGCACCGCTGGGGCGGCGGGGCCGAGGCCGCCAAGGTGATGCGCGAGACGCAAGCGCTGCCGCAAGCGATGGCGCTGAACGAGGCCTTCTCCCTCATGCGTGGCAAGGGTGCGAGGGCCGAAGCCGTCCAGGATGCGAGCGGGCGGGTGATCGGGGTGCTGACGCTCGACAACATCAGCGAAATGATGATGGTGGAAAATGTCAAGCCGGGCTGGCGTTTCGCTAGACGGACCTGAACTTGGGCGCCATCTGGGTTCTGACCGGGTCAAAGACGGGCGACAACGCGCAGGTGCTGCGGGCCGCCGCTGCCATGGGGCTGCCCTATGCGGTGAAGCGCGTGGTGGTGCGGACCGGCCATGAAGCGGCAAAGCCCCGTGTCAGCGCTTCTCTGTATCACGTCGACCTCGTGGCCTCGGATGGGTTCGAACCGCCGTGGCCCGATCTGGTCATCACCATCGGGCGCCGGCTGTCATCGGTGGCCCTGTGGATCCGCCGGCAATCGGGGGCCAAGACCCGCATCGCGCTGTTCAACGCGCCCAAAGGTGCGTCGGAAGACTTCGACTTGATCGTGGTGCCGGATTTTTACCGCGTGGCGGAGAGCGCGCGCCTCTGCCGCATCGGCCTGCCGCTGATCGCCGTCGACCCGGCCCGCCTGGCCGCCGCTGCAACGCGGTTCGAAAGCCTGCTCGGCGCCATGGCGAAACCGCTGCATGTGCTGCTGCTCGGCGGCGACATGGGCACCGCCCGGCTTGATCCGGCTTTTGCCACGGATATCCTCGTCCGTATGCGCGAGGGCTTTGCCTCCGCTGGAAGCATCTTCGTCAGCACCTCGCGGCGTACGCCCGCCGAAGTTGCCGATGCCGTGGCGCGGAATTTGAGGCCGCGCGACCGGATATACCGCTGGTCGGCGGCCGAGGACGGCAATCCCTATCTCGGCCTCCTGGCCCATGGCGACAGTTTCACGGTGACCGCCGACAGCCTGTCGATGCTGACCGAGGTGGCGCGGCTGGGAAAGCCTTTGGTGATCGCCGAGCCGCCGCCGCGGCGCGATCTCCTTGGTCCGGTCAAAAGCCTGTTCGGCCTTAAGCCGGCGCGCGATCTCGGGCGGGCCGCCAACTACCTGATCGGGGGCGGCTATGCCGTCAGGCTTGGCGATACACCCCAGACTCCGCCCGCGCCGCCGCCCGATGACACGGTACGGGTAGCGGAGCGGTTAAGGCAATTGGTCCTGACAAGCGATTGAGCCGCCCGCCCGAGTTTGCTATGCGGATGGCGGCACACGTTAAGGACGAACCTCTCATGAAACCCTGCGTCTTCATCCACACCAATGAAAAGCAGATCATCGGCGCCCTGGTCTCGAAATATTCCTTCGAACGCTTCGCGGCGAACACGGCGGGTTTTGAAGTGCGATTGGTCGAGACAAAATCCTATCACTATCTCAAGGACCGCGAGGGACAGCTCTATCTGCGGGATGGGCTGAAACGCAAATGGCTGAACGAGGATTTGCAGTCCTTCACGGTGTTGCGTTTCACACCGCCGGAACTGATGGGCTACCAGGGCCGCGCGCTGGTGGTCGATCCGGACGTGTTCTGCATCAGCGACGTGACCGCGCTTCTGAGCCGCGACATGAAGGATGCCTCGATCCTGGCCCGCCACCGGGCCGGCACCAAGCAGCAGGTGTGGGCGTCGAGCGTCATGCTGCTCGACAATGCCAGGCTCAGCCATTGGAAGGTCGAGGAGGGTTTCGCGGCGATGTTCCGTTTCGAGCGCGATTACATGAAGTGGATCACGCTGCAGCTCGAGCCCGAAGGCACGATCGGCTTGCTCGAAACCTATTGGAACGACTTCGACAAGCTGACGCCCGAAACCCGCATGATCCACAATACCAAGCGCCAGACGCAGCCGTGGAAATCGGGCCTGCCGGTCGATTACCGCCCGCCCGAATCATCGGACTCCTTCAAGCCCAAGAACGTCTATCACCGTATCCGGCGCGCCCTGTTCGGCGACTACGGTTTGCTCGGCACCTATGAACGCCACCCGGACCCCAACCAGGAACGGCTGTTCTTCGCGCTGCTCAAGGAATGCGTCGAGAAAGGCATCGTTACGGAAGCCCTGGTGCGCGACGAGATGAAGCACAATCATGTCCGCCACGACGCGCTGGAGCTTTTGCGGGTGACGCCGACACTGGAGGAGCGGCCGCTGTTCGCGGCGTGAAGAATACGCTGAAGCGGGCGGCAGGGCGCCGGATGGTTTCCAGACGTCCTCAGCCGGCCGGATAATCGCTGGCGATCGTATCGGACGAGATGTTGGCCCCCGCATACATGCCCTGCATCGGATAGCGGAACGCGCCGTCGCGGGTCTTCTGCAGCACGGCGGCGACCAGAATATTGGCACGCCCGATGCTCAGCGCGCGGATGGCTTTGGCAATCGGCCGCATACCGCGCTTGATGGTGCGGGATTTCAGTTCCCGCAGCCCCGGCCAGGCGATGGTGCGGTCGAGGATGGCGTCACGCGGATAAGTCTTCACCGCGCGGGTGAAGCGCGCGGGCTCATAACCGAGGAAAGCGATCTCGTTGCCGTCGCTGTTGGCGAGCGAAATTCGCAGAATTTTGTAGTGATTGGCCTCAGCGAGATCGTGGAACAGTACAGGCTGGAAATTGTAGAAGCCGTGATTCGTGTAGTTGTGGAACGGCAGTACATGCACCATCAGCCCGTTTACGCGGGCCAGCGCGTGCACATTCCGGAAGACCGAAGCCTGGTCGAAGACATGCTCGCCGGTGCCGTTGTTGGTGACGAGGTCGAATTCGTCGCGAAAGCCATATTTCTCCGATAGCACATAGTTGAGATCCATCTGCAGCGCGCCGTAGCGGTCATTGACGTCGATGCAGGTATACTTGCCGTAACCGATCGCCTTCATGTAATCGGCTGAGCTTTCCTCCAGAGCCTTGCCCTCGCGCCCGTCGATTGCCAGCAGATCGGCGCCGTTCCACTGCGGGCGCTCCTTCTTCAGAAAAGCGGCGATCTCAGGCAGGAGACCGCGCACGGGCCGGAAAGTCTGGTTGCCTAATTCTGCAACGGTCGCGGTAGCTGGAAGGCTGAGAGTGATTTCCGCCGCCAACCGGATCATCAGAGGGTTGAACGCCATTGTCCGCCCTTCAGCCCGTCATCTTTTCGACGAAGGACGTGAAACGGCCCACATAGGGGATGTCGAAGATCGGTTCCTCGAGTTCCACTTGGAAGTTGATGTAGCGGCGGATGTGTGGCGTGGGTTTGCGCGGTGTCACGCCATGTACACTGCCGGCCGAATTGGCAAAAAGCACCAGCGTATTGGCCGCATATGGAATGCGCGCCACTTTTTCGATGCGGCTCGGCAGCGCGGTCCTCGTTTCATGGAAACCCGGCTTCTTGGTGAAACGGTAGAACGCCAGATCGCCGCCCTCGGAGTCATCCTTGGGATCGCGGCAATAGAGCAAGGCGTTGTAGATCTTCTTCGGATTGTCGATATGCGCGGTACGGACCGAGGACTCGCGCAGCACCGGCGAATTCATGCCAAACTGGCACTGGATATAGAAATCGGCCTTCTCGCCCGTGTCGGCAATCACCAGCTTGCGCTGGCGCACGTTCGTAACGAGAGAAGTGATCGATGGATGGATTGCGGCGGCAGGCTTGCCGATGAGCGCCAGCGCCTGCGCCAGAAAATCCATCGATGTGTGCATGCGGAAGAAGCTCTTCCAATCGCCGGCGAAGTCCGGCGAGTTCAGCATGTCGGCCGCGCCCAGGAAGGTCGCGTCGTTGTTGGTGAGCTTCCGCTTGTTCCGGTTAACGGTGTCGAGCGCGGGAAACTCACTCATGAGCTTCGCATAGTATGTGGCGTCGAGTGCATCCTTGATGACCATATGCGGAAAAGGGCTGGTCTTCACATCGGCGGCTGTGGCTTTCGACAGGACGCTCTGCATTTATGATCTCCTGACGGTGAATTCTGTTTAGTGCTTATTCAGCTGGGATGGCGCAGTTTCCGCCGGCTTTCGGAAGATCGACTGGACGCCCTTCCATGGCATCTCGAAACGCGAGCGGCCCTGCAGCGCGAGGCCGTTCTGGACGATAACATTCACAACGTCGTCGGCCCTGCGCCACCACGACGCTTCGTATTCGCCGGGTGGTTTCCCCTCCTCATCCTCGGCGCCGAGGACGATTTCGCAAATGAAGGTGCCGCCGGGCTTCAGGACCCGCGCGACTTCGCCGATGACGCGGCCGAGATCGAAGGAATGATCGAGCGAGTTGGTGTACACGATATCAACCGACGCGGCCGCGAATTGGATGGCGTGGAAGTCGCCCGGAAGCACCAGCTTGTTGTTTTGACCAGGATTGAGATCGATGCCAATAGCGAACAGACCGATCTCGATGAAGGCCTCGCATTCGGCGCCCGAGCGGGCAGCCAGGCAGAGCACGCTAGAACCCGGCCGCACCGCCTCGATCAGCGGCAGACGCTGCTGCAGACCGGTTTTCAGGGCATTCGACTTCTTCTCGATGCTCTTGATCTTTCCGAGTTTGGATTTCTGGTGTTCCAGATATTGCTCGTAGGATTCGTAGTGCCGCGACTGAAGGCCGCCAACTGTCCCCGCCCACGGCGGCTTGGACGCCATCAAGTCTTTAATTTTGCGCGTTATATTGACCAAGTAGCACCTGTTTCCGGCGGGCTAGCCGCCCAACTTCAGCGCTACATGACTCATCGTCCCGGCGAATACAAGTACCGATAATTTCTTGTGCTCCCCTTCAGCCGCCTGATGGCGATTCACGCGTCACCTCGCCGTTTTCCACCCTGTAGAGCTGGTCGGCGATCGCCGTCCACACCGGGCGGTGAGTAATGGCAACGATGGTGTAGCGGCCGCGGAGCCGGGAGATGTTTTCCACGATTCCGGCTTCGGTCTCAGGGTCGAGCGCGCTCGTCACTTCATCGAGGATCAGCATATGCGGCTCATGCACCAGCGCGCGGGCGAGCGAGAGGCGCTGGCGCTGGCCGCCGGACAGCTTGCCGCCCATTTCACCGACACTTGCAGACAGGCCGCCGGAAAGCTCCGAAACAAAATCCATAGCGCCTGCCTGCCTGAGCGCCGCCTCGATCCTGTCATCCGGGATGGTGACGTCGCCCATCGAAATGTTGGAGCGCACGTCGGTATGAAATAGCGTGAGTTCCTGCGGCACATAGCCGATCGCGCGGCGCCACTGCAAGATATCGATCTCGTCGAGGGAGCGGCTGCCGATGAAGATGCGGCCGCGGTCCGCCCAGTTCAGGCCGATCAGGAGATCGATGATGGTGGTCTTGCCGGCGCCCGACGGACCGCTGAGCACGGTGATGGCATTGGCGGGGATGGTAAACGATACGCCCGTCAGCACCTGCTTATCGCCATGCGCGAACGCAACGTTCTCGAACCTGCAACCTTCTCCAATTTCGGGCGCAGCGGTGCCGGGATTGATCTCCCGCTCGGCTTGGGCGCGATCGATCAGTTCGGTGATGCGGACGTGGGAACCTTCGAAGATCGCCGCCATCTGGACCAGGCGCTGCAGGCGCGTTGCCACCGACACGATCTGATTGAAGATGATGACGCTGACCAGAAGCTCCGCAAATGAGATTCTGAACACCGTGTTGGCAACATATATGCCGACGGCCGCAAGCACCGCGGCGATGGCGGTCCCGCTCTGCGCCAACATGACCTTGGACTGCTCACGCGTGATAAAGGAGCGGCGGAGCTTGACGAAGATCTTGCCCACCGACACAAGCACCGGATCATAACGATGCATCGATTTCAACGACTTGATATTGGCCATGGCGTCGACCATGTCGCCCATCAGGTTCGAAGTCTTGTCGATTCCCTTGTAGGCGGCCTTGCGCGCTGTCTTCACGTAGCGCTGCAGTGCGAGGTTGAGGACGAGGCCGGCGCCCGCACCGAGCAGCGCCAGCTTCCAGTTTATGGCAAGCGCGATGCTGAGATAGGCGACCGCCTGAATCGCCGCGGCAATGAGATTGGCCGACACGACATAGGACTCGCCGGCGTTGGCAGCGTCGACACCCATGACATTGGACAATGCGCCGCTCTTCTGGCCGGAAAAAAAACCCCAGCGGGCGTTGAAGACGGCGGCGAGCAGGCTCTGCCTCAAAGATGTCGACACCCGTGCGGCGGCGGTGGTGGCATAGGCTATGGCGACATAGGTCAGCACCGCTTTCAGCAACATGAAAAGGGCGACCATCAGCACAAGCGTGCCCAGCGTCGCGGAAAGCCCGAGCGAGGACAGAAACCATTCGATATAGGCGCCGATCTTGCTGCCGCCAGCGCTCTGTCCGCCGGCCGCGATGGCGATCACCGGGAGCAACGTGCCAAGCCCGATAGTCTCCGCCACGCTGGCGAGTAGCAGGCACAGCACGACGAGATAGGGATTGGCCTCCCTGGCGCCGAGAAAGAGCTTGAGCGATTTCAGCATCGGCCGCTTCGGCCCGCCTGCCTGCGGCTCAGGACGAGCGCCGCGCCCAATTGCACTTCCTGAGGGAAATCCATCGTCGCCCATTGCGGCTCGAGGCCGTAGCGCGGCAGATCGGCGATAGTCCCCTTGAAATAGTCGCGGGCGAAAATGTGCAAGCGGCGCCAGGGCGAGCGGTTGGCATCGGCGAAGGGCTCCATGTTCAGCACATGGCCAGCGCTGACGCGGGCGATTTCGGTCAGTGCCGCATCCCGGACCCGCTCCATCTGTTCCACTGAAAGGACCGTGAAGACCAGGTCGAAGGCATTGTCCGCGAAAGGCATGCGCGTGGCATCGCCCTGCTGGAAGTCGATGCGGCGGAACGCCTGTCCGTCGATTTGCGGCTCCGGCGCATAGCGCGCCAGGGCCTCCGGCAAATGCTCCGCTTGTTGAATATCCCTGGCCACGCGGTTGCCGGATTGGGTCAGTTCGACACCGGTGAATGAAACATCCGGAAAGGCATTGGCCAGCAGCAGCAGGTTGATGCCATTGCCGCAACCAACTTCGAGGACCCGTTTCGGTTTCAGGCTGCGGATTACGCCAGCCAGCACGACGCTGCGAAATCGCGGCACGCCGGAGCGGTCGGCCATCACCGGGGCGCCGCGGTGGAGCCAGGGCTCGGGCTTGCGGCAGCCGGCGCTCACGTCATAGGCGCCGAAGCCGCGCGACCAGGCGCCCTCGTACTCATCGGCGATGACCGCCTTGCCGCGGCTGCCGCTCTGCGCCTCGCCCTGCAGCACGCGCCGCGCCGCCCGCTTCACGGCATTGTAGCGGATCAGGCGGATCAGCCGCCCACGCTCACCGGGGTCAAGCGGATTGCACAGAAAGGGCTCAAAGGCCTGCATGACACTGGCAGCCGTTACACCGATCGGCAGGCTGTCCATGGACTGGAACGTGACGGTCATTCAGGCAGAGTTCCCTGGCTCACACATAGCCGAACTTCGGCGACAGTGTCTCGCGCACCATGGCGTCGATCGCGTCGGCCTGGTCCCCGCTCACATAGTCGCGCCAGCCGCCGACCTTGGCGCGGCGGACCTTGAAGCTTGACGGGTCATTGGCATCGCCCGGTTTCAGCCGCGTGCTGGCGGTGAGTTTGCCGGCGTTTTCCTGCTCCATCTTGCGCATGTTTTCGACGGAAGCGAAGGTGGCACAGTCCTCAAGTTCGGCGGCGCTTGGAGTCTGCCCCAAGAATTTCAGGACACGCTCCAGCTCCATCGCGGTCTTCTCGCGCAGGTCTTCGTATTTCACCAGCAGGAGATTGGGAAACCGCTCAAGGTCGAGGGCCCAGGCGTTCATGAAATCGATGATCTTCGGAATGCCCGCCTCTTCGCCGGTGATGAAGTCATGCAGATCGGCGTCGCCCAGGGGATAGCCATTGATGATCTTCTTGCGCGTCCTGATGCGGTGCTTCCACTGGAAAAACTGTGACACCGCCGTGTCGCGCGGATCGCGCACCATCAGCACGACGCGCGTTGCGCCATAGATATCGAGTTTGCGGTCGTGTCCGAGATAGTCCTTCAGATAATTGTCATGGGTGAAGAACAGCACGGGGATGGCCGGATTGGCGCGGTGGAATTCGTCGAACTCCATGATGGCGCTCTCGGCCAGGCCGTACTTATGTGCAAAGTAGCGCGAGATCAGCACGCGCAGCCAGGTGCGGCCGCTCTTGCCGAAGGAGATGATGACGCCGTCGGCATGGGGCAGTCTGGCCGCATCCTCATAGCCCCGCATGCGGCGCTCGACGCGGACGCTCGCTTGACGCGGCAGCAGCGCCGCGGCCGCCGAAACGGCATGGCGGAGGCCGGTGCGCAGATGAAATCGATTCAGCAAAAATCCGGTTCCTGGGTTCAGTGGGGCGGAGTTAGCAAATCGGGGGTCAAGGTTCAATCGATACGCGCCAGGGTCTTTTGCACGTTAATGACCAGAAGCTCCGCGATGCGCTGGTCGCCTAAGGGCCGCCGCTCGGCGCGCTGGTGGATGTCGAGGTCGGGCTTGCCGTTGCCTTCGATGATGCAGGGGCCATCGGCCAACAAGGCGACGTCCCAGCCGACGACGATGCGGCCCGGAAAAGCTTCGTGGGCGCGGATGGCCAGGGCGACGGCGTCCTTCCAGTGGGGCAGGATGCGGCCGGCAAAGCGGGCACCGCTCACCGGGTGGGCTTCGCGCCAGCCGGCATCGGGCCTGACACCCATATCGGAGGCGGTGCCGATTTCGCCCGTCTCGAGATGCACGGCGGTTGCGAGGCCGCCCTGATGGAAATTGTCGACCACGGAATTGCCGCCGATGGCCATGCGGAAGGCGGCGTTGGTGGCCTCGGCGCGGCCTTGCTCATTGCGGCAGGTGAGCAGGCGCACGGTGGCAAGGGCACCGTTACTGATGTCGCCAAGAGCCGGGTGATTGGCAAGACGGGGTTGCACCAGGAAATCTTCTTTGACCGACTGGGCGGCGAGCCGGATTACCAGATCGTTGCTGGTGACGGTCTCGCCCTTGCTGTTGCGATAGAGGCCCGCCCCGGCAAAATCCCAGCGCTCCATGCGGTGGCCGCCGCTGCCGGAACGTGGTTTGACAAAGAGGTCGCTGCGGGGAAGCGATGCCGCGCCGCCTTTCAGGGGCTGCTGCTCGCCCATTGCGAAGTGCATGAAGACGGGCACGGCGCGCAGGCCGGCCACATGGCAATGTTCCGCGAACCAGATCTTGTCGTCCATTTGGTCGGCGCCGGGCGGCGGCTGCAGCAGGCTGTAAGCGGGGCCGATGGTTTCATGGGCGGTCAAATAGAGCGCGGCCTTGCGCTTGCGGTCAGGCAGATAAAGTTCGAACATATAGAACCAGAAAGGTGCTATGGCATGGCGCGCCGCCATGGTGAATTGCCCGGCAATCTGGCGCTTGACCGTGACGCCGCTCCTGGCCTCGATCGCCGCCCCATTGCGCCTGGTGAAAATGATGATGGCGGCGATGAGTGCCATGGGCCAGGTGACAAGCGCAAGGACGGCCTTGAATGGCCCCGCAGGCAGGCGCCAATAGGACCATGCGTAATAGCGGTGCAGATACTCCGCGGGCGGAAGATTTGGCGCGGGCGGCCTCAGATGCAGCATGTGGCGGAGCGCCATCGGGAGGCCAGCGGCGGCATAAGCGGAATGCTCGGCCAGGCGCAGCAGGTGCTTGCGGAGAAAGCCGCGCAGCCTGGTGATGCGGTCATGGAATTTTTCGCCGGTCATTGCCGATGGAGATGCCTTCGTGGACCTTGTTGCACCGGCTCATAGGCCAAAAAGCTGGCGGACGCGAGCCACGGCACGCTCCAGATCGGCTTCCCGGCCGGGGCGGCGCGGCAGCGGTTCCTCGCCCAGCCAAGCCGCCAGCCCGGCAGCCACGGCGCCGCGCTGCACGATGCGCAGATCGCGCGACCAGCGTGGCGGCGCATAACGCATCAGCAAGCGGAAGGCGGTGGTATCGAGATCGCGGCCGCGCCAATGGATGGGCGGCATGGGGTTCAAGCACTCCCCGGCCCGCATCGCTTGGCGTCCGTCTTCGATATCGAACAGCAGCACCGGCTTTGCCGTGGCACAGGCTTCGGCCAGCATGGAGATCGAATCGCCCGTCACGATGATGCGGGCAGCGCAGCCCAGAAACGCATGGAAGGGATTGCCGCCGTCATCCTTGCGCCAGCGGTGGAACAGCGCCGGGACCGTGATTGCGGCTTCGAGCGCTGCGGCAGATTCGTGAGAGGTTCTGGCACTCGTCGAGACCAGCAGGGAACCGCCCTCCTCCGTGGCGATGCGGCTCGCCGCGGCCCCAAGCCTGGCGGCGGCTGGCGGCCGGAACAGGTAGGGACCGCTGTTGCCGCCCACCAGAACGGCGGTGTAGGGCGGCGGCAGATGCGACAGGCGCCGGGCCCACAGCGCTGCTTCGTCCGCCAGCTTCGCCACCGTGACACTGTGCATGGGTAGCGCGTTGTGGAGAATATTGTGAGCGGCCGCCAATCGGTATTGCGGCGTGGTGATCACCAGGTCGAAGTCTCGCGGGTTGGCCCAGGGCGTGCCGATAAAGACGCTGCGCAGGGCCGGATTGCCATGGCGCTTGATCCAGCGCGCCACGGCCTCGGTCGAGCGCCCGGCGCCGATCACCAGATCGGGCCAGGGCGCCACCAGGGGGCTTGACGCCGCGCGGCCGAGGCCGGCCAATGTCGCGAGGTTCAGGAGTCTCAGGCCTTCCTCGTACCAGCGGTAGGAAAGGTGCTTCACCTCATATGGCCAGCCCAGGGCGCCTGCCAGTGCCATGAGTTGGGTATTGTCGCCGGAATGCCGGCTGGCCAGGATCCAGAGCCTTGGCGGGCCTTGTCCAAACCGCGAATTATCGATTTCAGCCAATCACTTAAACCTTAGCGCAGCGGCCATGGCGGACGCGGTGTTTGAACCTTGCCGGCGTACATGATACAGGGGGCGCCAGAAGTGCAATCGTTATTCCGGGACCATCATGGCAACCAATCACAACGCTGCGGCCGTGGCGCCGCATGTCTTCATTCAGACCAATTCCAAGCAGTCGATCGGGGCCATCGTGTCGGGCTATTCGATGCAGCGCAATTCGGCAAATGCGGAGAAGTTCGGCGTCACCGTCATGCAGCAGGAGGACTATCCCTTCTTCAGCAGGCGCGAGGGCCAGTCCTATATGCGCCATGGCGTGAGCCGCGTGTGGCGCGAGAACGATTTGCAATCCTTCACGCTGACCCGC
>JANPCA010000329.1:0-13951 GCA_031430715.1 Hyphomicrobiales bacterium
GCTGCCGATTCAGAAACTGCTCGATAACTTGAACGGTATTTATCAGAACCTGATGCTGGCCAAGACCGATCCGGTCAACGCCACCACGGCGATGCAGCAGGTGCAGGGCCTGATCTCGGCGCTGCGCAGCCAGAATGCCAACCGGCTGCCCCAGCCCTTCGACAAGATGATGCTCGACGCCGCCAACGAATTCGAGACTGAAGCAGTCGACCAGACCGTTCAGGACCTGAACGGCCAGCTTAAGAACGAGGTAACGGCCAAGTGTTTGGAAGTCGTCAACAACCGTTTCCCCTTCGCGCCCAAGAGCAAGCGCGAAGTGCCATGGATCGAGTTCGGCAAGCTGTTTGGCGGCGGCGGCGTCATCGACACGTTCTTCGCCAATAAGCTCGACAGCATGGTGGACCAGACGGGTGGGCAATGGCAGTGGACGGGCAAGACCAGGGTCGCCCGCGAGCTCTCGCCCGCCGCCCTGAAACAGTTTCAGAACGCCGCCAAGATCCGCGAGGCCTTCTTCCCGCAAGGCGGCCAGGTGCCCAATGTGTCGCTGACGGTAACGCCGATTTCCATGAGCCCCAATGCCACCAATGCCGAATTCGAAATCAACGGCACCAAGCTCGAGCATGCCTTCGGCATCGACCAGCCCAAGGAGTTCCAGTGGCCGGGCTCGAGCCTCGCCGATGGCTCGGCCTCGGTGGCGATCTTCCCGGAAATCGAAGGCGGCAACTGGGGCGTGGGTTACAAGGGGCCCTGGTCGCTGTTCAAGCTCTTCGAGCGCGGCGGCATGAGCCAGACCGGCGATCAATTGACGGTGCGCTTCGTGATCGGCGGCCGCGAGGTGGCCTACCGCGTCAAGGTCGGTTCGCTGGAAAACCCCTTCACGCTGCCGGCGCTGCGCAGTTTCCAGTGCCCGAAAGGCCTTTGAGCAGGCGATGAGGATCGGCATATTCGGCAAGCTCCCGGCCAAGCGCGACTTCATCGCGCTGAGCCTCCCCCATGAGTTCCGCACCCCGTGGGAAGACTGGATGCAGGCCTCGATCGCCGCCACGCGCGACCAGCTTGGGAGCGCCTTCCAGGAGAAATTCCTGACCGCGCCCCTGTGGCGTTTCTGGCTCGGGCGCGCCGTCTGCGGCCTTCCCGCCTGCGGCGCCTTCATGCCCTCGGTCGACGGCGTCGGGCGCTACTTTCCCTTGAGCATCTGCGCCTGCGGCCTTCCGCAAGAGAGCGTGGCACCGCCGGTGGCCGATGCCATGGATGACTGGTACCGGGCGGTCGAGGACCGGCTGTTGTCGACGCTCGGCGACAGCTATGAATTCGACGCGGCCGGCTTGCTGGCCGGACTTGACTTACCAAGTTCCAGCGCCGCCACTGGCGGAATGGACCCGGAGGCGCTAATTTCACAGCTCTTTGCCGAGGACGTGCAGGATGCCGTTGCCGATCAGAGCTGGTGGTGGACAGTGGGAGGCGCGGGCTTCGCGCCGCGCGTGTTGCGTTACCGCGGGCTGCCCGATCCATACGAATTTTCAACGTTTCTCGCCCAGACCGATGCCCCTGCCCAAGAGTGGAGCCGATGAGCCAGCACGTATTTGAGTTCGAGACCGGCGCGGCCAGCGACCGCGGCCGGGTTCGCGACAAGAACGAGGACAGCTGGTACGCCAACAGCAGCTATGGCGTCTGGCTGGTGGCCGACGGCATGGGCGGCCACACCAACGGCAAGATGGCCAGCCATAAGATCACCGAATGCGTGGCGACCGTCGGCCAGCCGGCGTCCGCCCCCGATCTCCTGGCGAGATTCACCGACCGCATTTTCCGCGCCAATGACGAACTCGTGGCCTTTGCCGAATCCCGCGACAATGTCGTGCTGGGCTCGACCCTGGCGGCCATCCTGGTGTTCGGCAATCACTATGCCTGTGTCTGGGCGGGCGACAGCCGCGCCTATCTGGTGCGCGAGGCCAAGATCAGCCTGGTAAGCCATGACCACACCGAAGTGCAGGATCTGATCGACCGCGGCCTGATGACCGGGGAAGAGGGCAAGAACTATCCCCGCCGCAACGTCATCACCCGCGCCATCGGCGTCGGCATGGACCTTGAGCTTGACACAATTCATGGGCAGGTTTTTCCCGACGACCGGTTTGTCCTGTGCAGCGACGGCCTGACCGGCTATGTGGCCGATCAAGAGATTTGTGATATCGTGGCGGCAAACCGTCCCCAGGAAGCCTGTGACCGTTTGGTCGAATTGACGCTGGCGCGCGGTGCCGCCGATAATGTGACGGTGGTCATAGCCCGCTGCCTGAACGGTCTGGCAAAGCCCTATCCGCTAGATGAGGCAACGGCAGTGGGTGTGTCATGAGTTACCGTGGGCGCGACGCCATGCCGGGCGCCTCGAGTGTTCCGCCGGGCACCAGGCTCAACGGCATCTATGAGGTCGACCGGCTCATTGCGCAAGGCGGCATGGGAGAGGTCTATGAAGGCCATTCCGTGGAAATCGGCGACCGCGTGGCGATCAAGGTGGTGCTCCCCGAATTCGCCGCGGATCAGTTGATCGTCGAACTGTTCCGCAAGGAAGCCCGCGTCCTGCATCTGCTCCACCACGACGCCATCGTGCGCTATCACATGTTCGCCACCGACGAGCGCCTGGGCCGCTCCTATCTGGCGATGGAATATGTCGACGGGCAGTCGCTGGCGGTCCGTCTGCGCTCGGGGCCCTTGAGCCTCGAGGAAACGATCATCCTCAAGAACAGGTTGGCGGACGGATTGCAGCTTGCCCATGATGCGGGCATCGTCCACCGCGATCTCTCGCTTGACAATGTCATCCTGCCGGGCGGCATGGTGAGCCGGGCGAAGATCATCGATTTCGGCATCGCCAAATCATTGGCACCGGGGGGCGAACGCACCCTGATCGGCAGTTCTTTCGCCGGCCGCAAGACCTATGCTTCGCCAGAGCAGCTCGGCATGTTCGCGCCCGCCAAGGTGACGGGACGCTCCGACATCTACAGCCTGGCGCTGGTGCTGGCGGCGGCGTTGCGCGGCGAGCCGATCGACATGAGCGGCAGCCCGGTCGAGGAAATCGAAAAGCGCCGCAGCGTTCCCGATCTCAGCAGTATCCCGATGGAAATGCACGACCTGCTGAGCGCCATGCTGCAGCCCGATCCGGTCGACCGCCTTGGCACCATGGCCGAAGTTCGTGACTGGGACGTCATGCCTTCAGCACCCGCGCCCCAGCCGTTGCTGCCGCGCCGGGGCTTGCAGGCGAGCTCGCCCGCCGACCGTGGCGGCGCCTCGAAGCGCCCTCCGATCATCAACCGCCCGCCGACCAAGCGCCCCTCCACGCCACCGCCGCGCCCGGCAGATTATTCCAGCGACATGGCTCCCGGAAACAGCCGCATGGGCCTGTGGATCGGCCTTGCCACGGCGCTGACCGTCGCCACCGGCGCAATCGCTGGCTATTTCCTTGTCCCGCCGGCCCCGCCGGTTCCACCAGTGCCACCCGTCGAGATTGTGGTGAAGCCCCATGTCCCGCCGCCGCCGCCGCAACCGGATTCGATCAAAAGCCTTGCCGACGCCGCCAATTTCATCCGCGAGTTCGATGGCGGAAACTGCTTCTTCATCTGGCCGACCGAGTTGGGCGACAAGGCGGTAACGGTGGCCGGCTACGGCACGAAGGTCGAGACCTTCAATACTTTCGCCGCGCATTACAAGATTGGTGCCGGCTTTGAGCCAGACGTCAACTTGCGCCAGGTGTCGGATGCGCAATGCAGCGTTGTCGACGCCCTGCGCCGCATTTCACAATCGCGCGGCAAAGGCATCAAGCCCGGCCTCAAACTGCCGGACCGGCAAACCATCAAGCAGGGCGAAACACTGACCGGATCGGTGTCGGCGCCGCCCACTGTGAAGCTCGAACTGCTGGTCGTTGATTCCGCGGGCGGAACCTATCGCATGACAGACCGCCTGACGGACGCGCTCGATAGCAACCGCAATTTTACCGTTCCCGCGAACTTGCCGCCGGGAGGGAGCGCAACCGAGTCCTCGAACCTGCTGATCGTCCTGGCGTCGCCGCAAGAACTGGACTTGCTCGCGCCTCTCGGGGCGGATAAGCCAACCGCGGCCGCGGCGGTCTTCCCCGAACTCGCAAGGCAGGCGGAAGCTTCCGGCCGGATGACCCTGACGGTCGGCTATTTCAAGGTGACACCATGATTCTGTTTCATTCCCGAACACGGCCCCAGGGTCCGGTTTGTGGCACATCAGCAACAGTCGTCAGCTGAAAATCATCCGCCGGCGCGAATGGGCGTGCGCCGGCAATCGCTGAACATCCTTTGTGGAATGTAAATTCCTTTGTAAGCATTTGATTTTGTTGTGTGCATTTATGACGTTCCGTGGCTGCCGCGGCCCGGCAGTGGATCGCCGGTTCAGGCCGCCAGGGGCGGAAAAACTTGTGTTCCCCCGCTAGCTGCGTTTTAATACGGCGAAAATAGGCTAAGACTACGCAGGGGATACCTATGACCATGTCCGGCGCCCATTCCTTGGGCGGCAGCAAGCGCCCGTCCCGTTCCCTATGCCTGATGTCGACGTCGCTGTGCAGCGCGGCTCTGGCGGGGGTGCTCATGAGCATGTCGGTGGCCCTTGCCGCCCCACTCAATCCGACTTTTACCACCCTGGGCCAAACCGTTACCCAGACCGTGGGCGGGCCTTTCGACTCGATCACCGTGAACATGCTGAGCGGTAACGAGACCTTCCGGCTTGATGCCAACGTCCGCACAGCGGCGGACATGACAGTGAACGGCCGCCTCGGCGACGACACGTTTCAGATCCTGGACACACGCCAGCTCGACGTGACCGGCTCATCGGTGTTCCAGAACACCGAAAACCTGATCAACCTGGGTACTTTCAACACCGGCGACCTGATCTATACCGGCACGGGCGGTATCGACACGATCGACAACCGCGGCACCATCGACGTGACGGGCACGGCCACCTTCAACATGGGCGGCGGCGACGACGCATTCAACAATCGCACCCGCAGCCGGCTGTCCGCGACCGGCAATATCGTTCTGGACGGCCAGACCGGCAGCGACATCCTGCGCAACGACGGGCGCATCGAGTCCACCGGACCGGGCAGCGACCTGTCGATCACAGGCTTCGAGACCGTCAACAACGGCGGCGTCTTGCGGGCCAACGACGACTTGACCTATACCGGCACAGCGGGAATCGACAGATTCACCAACTCCGGTCTGGTGCGGGCCGGTGGCGATCTGTCGTTCGGTTTCGGTGGCGGCAATGATGTGTTCGTCAATCGCGGCACGGCCGAAGCCTTGGCGGGGACGGCCACATTCGACGGCGGCGTTGGCACGGATGATGAACTCTTCAACGCCGATACCGGCTCGATCGCCGCGAGCGGCGTGGTCGACATCAAGAATTTCGAGACCGTCACCAACAACGGCACCATCACCGCGGGCGGCGCGCTAAACTACACGGGATCGGATGACATCGACACCTTCACCAACGGACCGGACGGCAGCATCAATGTCACCGGCAGCGGCATTTTCGACTCCGGCGACGGAACCGACTCCTTCCTCAACAACGGCTCCATCGACATTGGCAACAACGCCACCTTCAACGGCGGCGACGGGGACGGCGACACCTTCACCAACAATGCCGGAGGCGGCAATCTGATCTCGGTCGGCGGCCAGACCATCATCAAGAACTACGAGACCGTCATCAACAACGGCCGTTTCGATGCCAATGGCGGTTTTGGCTACGCGGGGTCCAACACGGCCGGCAGCTTTACCAACACCGCCGGCGGAGCGATCAACGTCAACAACGGTGACGCCACTTTCAACGGCCTTGGCGGCCGCGACGTCTTCACCAATGACGGCAGCCTGGCAGTGACGGGCGGCAACCTCCGCGTCGAGAATATCGAAAGCGTCCGTAACACGAATATCATCAGAAGCACGGGAACCGCGACCTTCGACGGCGGTGCCGCCGGCGAGAACTTCGGCAATTCCGGCACGCTCCAGGCCTCCGGGCTGATGACCATCAGGAATTTCGTGACCGTGACCAATGCGGACGGTGGTATCATCAATGCCGAGGACGGGCTGACCTACGGCGGCACAAGTGGCGCCGACACCTTCGGCAACGGCGGAACGGGCACCATCAATGTGAGGGGCGGCGATGGCCTGTTCGATGGCCTGGGGGGTGTGGACACCTTCACCAACGCCGGCACGCTGAAAGTGACGGGCCCGGGCAACGGTCTGACGGTTCAGAATATCGAGACGGTCACCAACAGCGGCACGCTGGTCAGCGTCGGCGATGCCGCGTTCAATGGCGGCGCGGCGGGCGCCGGATTCACGAACTCCGGCGGCATGACGGTTCTCTCGTCCCTGACGGTGAGCAATTTCACCACCCTATCCAACACGGGCAGCGGCACGATAACGGTCAGCGGCGGCGATGCCACGTTCAGTGGCCGCGCCGCCGCCGACACTTTCACCAACGCCGGCCAAATCGATGTCACGGGTGCCGGCAACGATCTCGCGATCCTGAACATCGAGACGGTGACGAACCAGAATCGCCTGACGAGCGGCGCGGCCGTAACCTTCGACGGCGGCCCGGCGGGCGTGAGGTTCGACAATTCGGACGAGATTACGGCCGGCACGGTGCTGACCATCGGCAATTTCACGGCAACCGCCAACAGCGGCACGATCACGGCCGGCGCATTGAACTACGCGGGCACGGCCACCGCAAACACCTTCGACAACGTGGCGGGCGGCAATATCAATGTCGCCGGCGGCGATGCCTCGTTCGACGGCCTCGCCGGCAGCGATACCTTCACCAATGCCGGCACGGTCGCGGTGACCGGAGCAGGCAACCTCAATACCGTCAACTTCGAGCGCGTCAACAACCAGGGCACCCTGTCGAGCCAGGCGGCGGCGACTTTCGACGGTGGCACGAACGGAATCCGGTTCGGCAATTCAGGCACGGTCTCATCGGGCGCATTGCTGACGATCAGCAATTTCGTGACCACCGCCAACAGCCGCATAATCACCGCAGGGGCAGGTCTTGCCTATACCGGCACGGGCGGTGCCGACGCGTTCAGCAATGAAGCGGCGGGCGTCATCACGATCACCGGTAACGGCACATTCGATTTGGGCGCGGGCAACGACGATTTCGTCAACCGTGGCGGACTCACGGCCAGCCTGGCGGCCACTTTCGATGGCGGCGGCGGCACGGCCGATACGTTCACAAACGCGGGCGGGGCCACCATCGGCATCGGCGGCCTGGCGAGTTTCTCTGGCTTCAGGACTTTGACCAATGCCGGCGGCATCACCGCCGGCGGCGGATTGTCGGCTACCGGAACGGCAGGCATCGATACGTTCAACAACACGGCGGCCGGCTCCGTCACCGTGACAGGCGGGCTCACCAGCTTCACCAGCGTCGAGCGGGTCATCAACGGCGGCACCTTGACCGCCGGTGCCGGCCTGACCCAGACGGGGGCCACCTCCGACAGGTTTGTCAACAGCGGCACGGTCAACCTCACCGGCAACGGCATTCTGAGCGGCGATCTGAGCAATTCCGGCCTGTTCGACATGAATCCAGGAGGCGCCGGAAACACGGTTGGCCAAACGCTGAGCGTGGGCGGAAACTTCGCCGCCGCCGCCGGTACCGTTGAAATCGACATCAATCTCGGCGGCGCGGGCGGGCAGGGGGTAACCGACAGCATCACCGTGGCCGGCAATTCCACCGGCACGCTCAATCTCACGCTGATCGACAGAAATGCCGGTGCCAACCTGCTCTACGCCACTCCCCTGAGTATCGTTTCGTCGGGCGGCGGCAACCTCGCGGTGAATGTCGGCGGCGACTTCAACAACATGGCTCTCGCCAATGGCGGCACGGCGCTGCTGGATGAGTTCGGCTTCATCAACTACAACATCACCAACAACAACGGCGATGTGTCCGTCAATACGCAACTCGACACGGATGAAGCGGGCGGCGTGGCGGGTGGGCTGTCGTCGACGCTCTCGGCCATTTCGGCGATATTCCATAAACCGTCGAGCGCTTTCCTGTCATCCTGCAAACAGGGCAATGACGGCCGTGGCTTCGGATCCTGGGCCCGGGCGGCAGGCGGCTCTCTCGATACCGACATTTCGGGCACCTCGGACTTTGGTGACCTGTCTTCAAAGAACACCACCGACTTCACCGGCCTGCAGGGTGGTTTCGACACCCAGTTCTGCGATGTCGGCTCTGGCAAGGCGGTTATCCACGCCGGCCTGACCGTCGGCAACATTAAGGGCAACAGTACCCAGACCAATGGCGATCTCGGCTTCGACGTCGACTTCAATTCCTATTTTGCTGGCGCCTATGGCGCTTTTATCCAGGGTCCCTTCAGCGCCGACGTGCTGCTGCGCTATGATGACCACCATTTCGACCTGAGCCACGACGACGGCGACATCATCACGCCCGGAACGGAAACCGACGGTTCGACATTGTCGGCCATGGCGGCAAGCTCCTACCGCATCTCGCTCAGCGACACCCTGCTGTTCACGCCGTCGGCGGGGGTCACCGTGTCGCGGACATCCGTTGACAGTTTCGGCGTCAACAATGGATCGACGATCAGGTTCGACGACCTGATCAGCATCATGGGTTATGCCGGCGCCAATATCCAGAAGACGTTCCAGGTGACCGATACCGCCTATTTGCTGCCCTTCGTCAGCCTCAACGTCTATAATGAATTCGGCGACGGCGGCAGCGGCGTCCTCGATATCGGCGGCTTACCGGTCAACTTCGACACCGATAGCGTCGGTACCTTCGGCCAACTCGGCGCCGGTGTGAACTTCTTCGTGCTGGGCGGCGAACCGGCCACCGAACCCAATATCGTCGGTGGGGCGCGCTTCGATACCCAGTTCGGCGAAAGCCTGCAGGGCTGGGCCTTGACCGGCAACGTCCGCCTGCAATTCTGAGGCGGGCGGAAAGGTTGTTTTCCCGGGGCCGCTGACCGTCTGGTTGCGGTCCTTACGAGAGGCTTGCCAATCTCTCTCGAATAGGGCAGATTTCCGAATGGGGCGCTGGATCGGGTTTTCATCGGGAGTCGTGGGATCATGGCAGATAGCGGACAAAAGTTCATCAAGCGCAACCGCCCGCCCCGTGTCCAGATCGAGTACAAGGAACCAACCTCCGAGCGGATGGTCGAACTTCCCTTCGTCATGGGGGTGATGGCGGATCTGTCGGGCAATGCCTCCGAGGTCGAAAAGCTGGGGATGGATCAGCGTGACTTCCTCGACATCGATATGGACAATTTCGACAAGCGCATGGACGCCATCAAGCCCGCCGCGGCCTTCCGGGTCGAAAACAAGCTGAGCGGCGAGGGTGGGGCCGAGGGCAAACTTGGCGTATCATTGAAATTCGAGAAAATGGCGGATTTCGAACCGGCCGCCGTGGCCCGGCAGGTTCCAGCCCTTGCCAAGCTTCTTGAAGCCCGCCAGCAACTGGCTAATCTCCAGCGCTACATGGATGGCAAGGCGGCGGCCGAGGAGCAATTGAAGAACCTGCTCAAGGATCCGGACCTGATGCGCATGGTGAATGAAAAGCGCGCGGCCGAGTCCGGTGGCGAGTCTTCGGAATAAGATGAACCGGATAGTGTGAGGGACGTTGGAATGGCGGCTGAAACTGAACTCCAGCGCGGAACACCGGCGGCGGAAGAAAAGGAACTCGACTCCTTTTCGGACCTGCTGAAGAAAAGCTTCAAACCCCGCACCGAGCGTGCGGCGAGCGATGTGCAGAACGCCGTATCAGCCCTGGTCAACCAGGCGCTGTCGGATACCTCGCTGGTCAAGGACGACGTTCTCGAAACCATCGACGGCATGATTGCCGAACTCGACCGCAAGCTCTCGGCGCAATTGAACGAAGTCATGCATGCGCCGGAATTCCAGCAGCTCGAAAGCGCCTGGCGTGGACTTAAATACGCGGTGTTCAATTCCGAGACCGACGCCACCTTGAAGATCAAGGTGATGAACGTCTCGAAATCCGATCTGACCTCGATGTTCAAGCAGTTTCCCGATGCCCGCTGGGATCAGAGCCCGCTGTTCAAGAAGGTCTATGACGCCGAATACAGCCAGTTGGGCGGTCAGCCCTATGGCTGCTTGATCGGTGATTACTATTTCGACCACACACCGGGCGACGTGCGCCTGATGCGTGGCCTCGCCAAAGTCGCCTCGGCCGCCCATGCGCCGTTTTTCAGTGGTGCTGGTCCGGGCCTGATGGGCATGGACAGCTGGACCGAATTGCTCAATCCGCGCGACTTGGGCAAGGTTCACGACACGCCCGAATATGCCGCTTGGAAATCGCTGCGCGACAGCGAGGACGCCCGTTATTTCGCTTTGGCGATGCCGCGCGTCCTGTCGCGCCTGCCCTATGGCGCCAAGACCGAACCCGTCGAGGAGTTCGGCTTCGAAGAGGTGACCGATGCCCACAAGGGCGAAAAATACGCCTGGATGAACGCCGCCTATGCCATGGCCACCAATATCAACCGGGCCTTCAAGGAATACGGTTGGACCATCCGCATCCGCGGTGTCACCTCGGGCGGTGAAGTGCAGAACCTTCCGGCCCATACGTTCCCGACCGACGATGGCGGCGTCGACATGAAATGTCCGACGGAAATCGCCATTCACGACCGCCGCGAAGCCGAACTCTCGAAGCTCGGCCTCATTCCGCTGATCCACCGCAAGAACACCGACCGTGCCGCCTTCATCGGCGCGCAGTCGCTTTACAAGCCGAAGAAGTTCGTGTCCGAGGAAGACACGGCTTCCGACAACCTGTCGTCGCGCATCACTTACATGTTCGCCGTATCGCGTTTCGCACATTACTTGAAAGTCATGGTGCGCGACATGATCGGCGCCACCAAGACGAGGGAGCAGATCGAACGCGACCTGTCGTCCTGGATTGCCAAATACATCGATCCGCAGCCCAAAAGCTCGGATGAGAACACCAAGGCGCGCAAACCCTTGGCTGGGGCCAGCATCAAGATCGAGGAAGACGAGGAGAATCCCGGTTACTACAAGACCACCATCAAGCTCAGGCCGCATTACCAGCTGGAAGGCATGGACATCGGCATCAGCCTGGTTTCGAAGGACGAGAAGAAGGGCTAGCCACTCTAATTTTCTCAAGTGTGCTGGCGATCACGGAATGAGTTGGGGCAAGTCGTTAAACTGAGTATCCTGAACATTAGTTGGTCAAGGAGGACATCATGGCCCAAGACATGTTTCTGAAAATCGAAGGCGTAGAAGGCGAAGCCAAGGACGGCGTGCACGGAAAAGAGATCGACGTTCTCGCCTATAGCTTTGGCGTGAGCCAGAGCGCGTCCATGCACATGGGCGGCGGCGGCGGCAGCGGCAAGTGCTCTGTCCAGGACATCACCATCACCAAGCCGATCGACAAGAGTTCGACGGAACTGTTCCTGCGCAGCTGCACCGGCAAGCACTATCCGTCAGCCATCCTGACGATCCGCAAGGCCGGCGACACGCCGGTCGAATACCTGATCTACACGATGACCGAAGTGATCATCTCCAGTGTCTCGACCGGTGCCTCGAAGGACTCGGATTCGGTGAGCGAGCAGGTGTCGCTGAACTTCGCCAAGATCAAGATCGACTACAAGGAACAGTCGGCGGAAGGCGGCGTGGCGAGCGAGCCGACGATGACCTTCAACATCAAGGAAAATAAGCCGGAGTAATGCCGCGCCGGCGTCGAGGAGCGGAGGGCGCGAGGCTGGCCAGCGCACCCCGGATGTCTTCGGTTGCCGGGTGTGAATGACAAGTAATAAAGGGTGCGCCTTACCAGGGTTCTTGGAAGGCGCACTCCTTTGTCAGGTGGGATTTGGCCAAATCACCCCGAAACGACCGTTTCTCGCCGCCGATCATGCAGGCTTTCCGTGAGGCCGCGCGGGCTCGCGATTCCCGCAAAGTCGCCGACGAACGCGATGCCAGTGGCGATCGCGTGATCGCCGGGCGCCGCAACATGGCCAGGCGCGCCACCAACGAACAGGCGCTCCGGCGCGAACTGTCGGAAGACCTGTCGACCTTGCTCAACACGGTCAATCTCGGCTCGACGCTCGATATTTCCGAATTGACCTATGTCAGCAACTCGATCCTCAACTTTGGTTTGGCGGATATCTCGTCCTTCACGGTCGAGGAAATGGCGGTGGCCGACGTCAGCGTCGAACTCCGCGATATTCTGCGCAGCTATGAGCCGCGCCTCGTGCCGGAAACCATAGAGGTCGAACGCATCGGCGGTGTTGACACCGTCGACATGAAGGTCCGCTTCGTCATCCGCGCCGAGATGCGGGCCAGCCCCGTCGATGTGCCGGTTGAATTCGTGGCCGACCTTGAGATCGAAACCGCCAAGATGCAGATTTCGAGACTGTAGGCGCATGAACCGCGAGTTTCTCGATCTCTACAACCGCGAACTGAAGGTTCTGGAGGAAAACGCCCGGGAATTCGGCGAGGAATTTCCAGGCGTCGCCGACCGCCTTGGCGGCCTCTCGAAGGAAGCCATGGATCCGATGATCCACGGCATGCTGGAAGGCGCCGCCTTCCTCGCGGCCCGCGTGCAATTGAAGCTCCGCCACGAGTTCTCGGAATTCACCAGCAATCTCCTGGAGCAACTGGTTCCGCATTATCTGGCGCCCGTGCCCTCGGCGGCCATCGTGACCGTGACGCCACCCTACGACGATCCGGCCCTGACCGGCGGCAAGCAGCTCGTCCAGGGCGCCTATATCGATGCCCGCTACGTCGAGCGCGAGAGGCGCGTGTCGTGCCGCTTCAGGCTGGCCTCGGGCATCACGCTCTGGCCGCTGGAAGTGACCGACGCCGCATTTCTGTCGCAGCGCGCGCAATTGGCGGGCCTCGGCATCGAGACCGGACACGAGATCGTTTCCGGGCTCAAACTGACATTACGCCGGCGCACCGCGGTCAAGCCCGAGGACGAACCCAAGGACGAGATTGTCCAGGCGAAACCCGATCTCTGGCTGTCGGCGGTCCGAACGGAAGAGCTTCCGGTGCGCATCATCGCCCCCGCCGACGACGCCATCCGTCTCTATGAAAAGCTCTTCGCCAATTGCTGTGCCATCTTTGCTCGCTACCTGGACGAGTTCGGCAATCCCGTACTTTTCCGTGTTCCGCTCGAAAGCCTGCAGCAATTGGGCTTCGAGGAAGGTGAGACCCTGGTTCCGGGCGAACACCGGATGTTCCGCGGCTTCGAACTGATCCGCGAGTTGTTTCTCCTGCCGGAAAAATTCCAGGGTTTCCGGCTGACCGGGCTGCAAAAAATCTTTTCCCGCATCAAGTCGCGCCAGGCCGATATCATCTTCGCCTTCAGCCGGCCGGACGCGCGGCTTGCCTCGGTCGTCAAGCCAGGCATTTTCGCGCTCCATACGGCGCCCGCCGTCAACCTGTTCGAAATGCAGGCCAGCCGCATACCGATCGTCAGCAACGAATTCGAATACCAGGTGGTGCCCGACCGCGGCCGCTATCTCGAATATGAACCGCACCGCATCGTGCGGGTCTTCGCGCATTTCGTCGGCATCGGCGAAAAGCAGGAGCTGCGCCCGCTCTATTCCACTCCGCCCGACAACATCCCGGAAACCGACGTGATCTACTTCACGCTGCGCCGCATGATGCGCAAACGCACCGTCGAGGAGCGCCGCTACGGCAAGGCGTCCACCTACACGGGCACCGATATGTTCCTGTCGATCGCCCCCAACCCGGAGGCGCTGCGCGACCGCACCATCGCCGAATTGAGCATCCGCGCCATCTGTTCGAACCGGCATCTGACGGAACATCTGCCAGCGGGGCAGGGTGGTGCTGATTTCATCCTCGAAAGTGATTCGAAGCTCACCGTCAACTGCATCGCGGGGCCGACAACGCCGCGCGAGTCGATTGTCAACAAGGTCCAGGACGGCCATGGCCAGAGC
>JANPCA010000330.1:0-2259 GCA_031430715.1 Hyphomicrobiales bacterium
CCAGTATGGCACACAGATGCCGTCAGGAGGCCGTCCACACATCATGGTCCGCGAAGGCGGACCATCCATCCTGTGGCGGGGACAGAATGGTTCCTCCGCTTTCGCGGAGGATGACGGATTTATTGAGGCGGTTCAAATAAATAGGGACCTGCTCTAGTGCCAACCGTTCTGTGGGTGGCCTTGGGTGGCGCCATCGGCGCTGTGGCGCGCTATGGGGTGAATGCCTGGTCAGGGCGGATGCTCGGCATGAATTTCCCCTGGCATACGCTGATTGTGAACGTGCTCGGCTGCTTCGTCATGGGCATTCTCATCGAATTGATGGCGTTGCGTCTCAATGTTGGCAATGACGTTCGCTCCTTCCTGACCACCGGCATCCTTGGCGGCTTCACCACCTTCTCGGCCTTCTCGCTGGATTTTGCTTATCTGGTCGAGCGCAAGTCTTATGGGCTGGCCGGCGCCTACGTGGCGGGCTCGGTGATCCTGTCGCTGGCGGCTGTATTCACGGGCCTTTATCTGGTACGGGCTCTGGCACAATGACTGAAGTGAAACGCCACGTCGTCGCCGCGGAGGAAGCGGGGATGCGTCTTGACCGCTGGTTCAAGGTGCATTTCCCGCAAGTGACTTTTGCTTATCTGAACAAGCTGACCCGCACCGGCCAGGTGCGGGTGGGGGGAGGCCGGGTCAAGACCAATTCCAGGATCGAGGCGGACCAGGAAATCCGCGTGCCGCCCTTGGCCTTCGACACGCGCCCCGCCGATACGCCCAAGGCCGATGTGAAGCCCCTCACCAAGGAGGAACGCCGCGTCTTCGAGGCCATGGTGATGCACGAGGACCGCGACATTTTCGTCTTGAACAAGCCATCGGGCTTCGCCGTGCAGGGCGGCAGCAAGACGCATTATCATCTCGACGGGCTGCTCATGGGGCTGGGCGCCGAACTGGGCGAGCGGCCTTTGCTGGTGCACCGGCTGGACCGCGATACGAGCGGAGTCATCGTCATCGCCAAGCGCCGCGCCATTGCCTCGGCGCTTGGCAAGCTCTTCGCCACCCGCACTGTCAAGAAAACCTATTGGGCCATTGTGCAAGGCGTGCCGAAGCCAGCCCAGGGGCGGATCGAAGTGGCCCTCATCAAGGCCAAGGGACCGGACGGCGACCGCATGCGGGCCAGTGGTGTGGGCGAGGAAGAGGACGAGCAGCGCGCCGTCACCCATTACGCTGTGCTCGACAAGGCCGCCGATCGCGCCGCCTGGGTGTCGCTGAAGCCGGTAACCGGGCGCCAGCATCAGCTCCGCGCCCACATGGCCCACATCGGCACTCCCATCCTGGGCGACGGCAAATATGGCGGTGGCGCCAACTTGCCCGGCGGTGTCGCGGAGCGCCTGCATCTCCATGCCCGCCGCATCGTCTTTCCGCACCCGCGCGCCGGGATCATCGATATTTCGGCGCCGCTGCCCGAGCACATGCTGAAGAGCTTCGCGCTGTTCGGTTTCGACCCCAAGCGTTTCGAGGCGGACGGGGAATGACCGCCAGGCGGCGTTTCTATAAGACGGCCGCCGTGACCGATGATCTCGGCATCGCGCTCGATGGCCGCGTGGTGAAAACGCCCTTCAAGTCAAAGCTCATCCTGCCCACCCGCGCGCTGGCCGAGGCGGTCGCCGCCGAGTGGGAGGCCCAGGGCGACAAGGTCAATCCCGCCACCATGCCCTTCACGAAGCTGGCCAACACCGCCATCGACCGGGTGCGGCCAGATCGCGCCCGCATCGTGGGCGAGGTGATCGACTATGCCAACAGCGATCTTGTCTGCTACCGGGCGGACAAGCCGGAAGCACTGGTGAACCGCCTCGCCGGGGCTTGGGATCCGATCATCGGCTGGGCGCGCGTGAGTCTCGATGCGCCTTTCGTGGTGACTGCCGGCGTCATGCACATGAATCAGCCCGATGCCGCCCTCAAGGCCTATGAGGCAGCCATCGCGGGTCTCAACGAATTCGAATTGTCGGCTTACTATTCCATCATGACCATGACCGGCTCGGCGCTGCTCGCCATCATGCTGACGCGGGGGGCGATCAGTCCCGAAGCCGTTTGGGCCGCGGCCCACGCCGACGAGGATTACCAGATCGAGCAGTGGGGCGAGGATGACGAGGCCGCGGCGCGGCGCAAACTGCGCCACGAGGAATTCGTGGCGTGCTGTAGGTTTTTGGCGCTGTCCAAGACGAACGGCTCATTTGACGGAAGCCACACCGCCGCATAAATCGATATTCCAAC
>JANPCA010000331.1:0-3703 GCA_031430715.1 Hyphomicrobiales bacterium
CCTTCGCCAACTTACAGCCGCGTGCCGCTTTGCCTGTCGAACAGATGCGACTTTCGCGGATCGATGTTCAGCGGCACCTCGTCGTCGGGGCCGACGGCCAGGCGATCCTTGACGATGGCGCAGATCACGTCGGCGCCGAGCTTGGCGAAAATCTGGGTCTCCGACCCGGTCGGCTCGACCACCGCAACCGTGGCCGCGATGCCGCCCGGCCCGATGCCGATATGCTCGGGCCGGATGCCGTAGATCACCCGCCTGCCATCCTCAATGCCAGTCTTGGCCGTCGGCAACGCAACACCTGAATCCGAAACGAACTGCTGCTTGCCGTCCTTGGCTTGGATGGTGCCCTTGATGAAATTCATCGCGGGCGAGCCGATGAAGCCAGCCACGAAGACGTTGCTGGGATAGTCGTAGAGATCGAGCGGTGGGCCGATCTGTTCGACCTTGCCATCGCGCATGACAACGATCTTGTCAGCCATGGTCATGGCCTCGATCTGGTCGTGGGTGACATAGACGATGGTCGTGCCGAGGCGGCGGTGCAGGTCCTTGATCTCGACACGCATGGCGACGCGCAGCTTGGCATCGAGGTTGGACAGCGGCTCGTCGAAGAGGAAGACCTGCGGGTCGCGCACAATGGCGCGGCCCATGGCGACACGCTGGCGCTGGCCGCCCGACAATTGCTTCGGATAGCGGTCGAGCAGTTTTCCAAGGTCGAGAATATCGGCGGCCCGCTTCACCTTGGCGGCGATCTCGGCCTTAGGCCTGCCCTTGATCTTGAGCGAGAAGGCCATGTTGTCGGCGACGTTCTTGTGCGGATAGAGCGCGTAGTTCTGGAACACCATGGCGATGTCGCGGTCCTTGGGCAGGACATCGTTGACCACCCGGCCGCCGATGCTGATGGTGCCGCCCGAAATGGCCTCGAGGCCGGCGATCATGCGCAGCAATGTCGACTTGCCGCAGCCCGACGGGCCGACGAGAATGACGAACTCGCCGTCGGCGATGTCGATGCTGACACCATGCACGGCCTGCACGCTGCCATAGCGCTTGACGGCATCCTTGACGGTGACCTGGGCCAAGCTCGATTTCCTTTATTCGCGAGTGAGTATCTGCGGAGATGTCATGACGCCGTTCCGCCTTATCCCCGCCAGACGATCAGCACGCCCAGCACGACGGCCAGCACATGGCAGACGGTGAGCGGGATCGACTGTTCGAGGAAGCGCATCCACAGCAATTCCAGCGCGGCGAAAAGATAGATGCCGATGAAAACCCGGTCGAACCAGTTGGTGACAATCGGCAGGAAGCCGACGCGTTCCTCGCTCACCTGGGCAGCGGCTTCCTGTTCTTCGTCATCAAGTTCGACGGCATATTTCATGGCGGCTACTCCTTGACCGCGCCGAAGGTGAGGCCGGCCACGATGTGGCGCTGCACGACCGAGAAGACGAACAGCGCCGGGATCAGCGTGATGATCGCCACCGTCGCCATGACGCCCCACTCGGTGCCCGTCGTCGTCACATATTCCGACAAGCCGGTGGTGATGGTTCGGGCGTTGAAGCTGGTCAGCGTCGCCGCCAGCAGGAATTCATTCCAGGCAAAGACCCAGGTCAATATGAATGTGACGGCGATGCCGGGCCGGGCCAGCGGAAACAGCACCTGCGAAATGATGATCCAGGTATTGGCCCCGTCGACCGTCGCGGCCTCGTCCAATTCCTTGGGGATGCCGTCGATGGTTGGCCTCAGCGTCCAGATGGCAAACGGCAGATTGAAGGTGCAATAGAGCAGGATCATGCCGATGTGGGTGTCGTAGAGTCTCCAGTCACCGATGGTGAAGACCTGGGTAAAGAGCAGGAAGAACGGCAGCAGAAAGACGGCGGCCGGCGCCATGCGGTTGGTAATCGTCCAGAAGAAGATGTTCTCCTTGCCGGCCAGATCGAAGCGCGACAGGGCATAACACGCCATGAAGGCCAGCACCGTCACCAGCGTGGCATTGCCGGTCGAGATGATGATCGAATTCAGCATATAGCCGCGCAGCGTTTCATTGCCCAGCACGCTCACATAGTTCTTCCAGTACATCGTATCGAGGAACAGGCTGGGCGTGGTGAACAGCTCGACCGCCGGCTTCACCGAAATCACGAACAGCCAATAGATCGGGAACAGCGTCAAGACACTGAGCAGCACCCAGAGCAGGACGGCGACGATCGGCGATTGCGCGCGCATCAATAAGTCCTCTTCCGTTCACGGCGGGACACCAGGGCGACATAGAGAATCCAGCACATCATGAGCGTCAGGTAGAGGACAACGACCGAGATGGCCGAACCATAACCGTAATCGGTCTTGGGGAATACAATCTTCCAGATTTGCAGGCCGAGATAGCGGGTGGCGGCACCAGGTCCGCCGCCGGTCAGCATCCAAACTTCGTCCACTGTGCGCAGCGCATCCATCAGCCGGATGAAGACGGTGGCGAGGATGGCCGGGCGGATCATCGGCAGGGTGATCTGCCAGAAGATCTGGCTGCGGCTGGCGCCGTCGATCTGGGCCTGCTCAAAGGGTTCGCGCGGCAGCGACAGCAATGCGGCGAGCAACGTCAGGGTCACCAGCGGCGTCCAATGCCAGATGTCCATGATGACAGTCAGCGCGAAGGCGGCGTTGGCGTCGCGGCCGATGTTGAGATCGTAGCCGAACCACATTTTCAGGAGATAGGGGATAATGCCGATGCTCGGCGTCGTCATCAGGCGCCACACCGAGCCGACGACGATCGGAGCGACGATCAGCGGCAGGGTGTGAATGGTGCGGAACAGCCAGCGGCCGGGAAATTCCTTCATGAAAAGTTGCGCCAGAAGGTAACCCAGCACGACCTCGCTGAACACCGCGAAGAAGGCGAATTTCAGGGTGAAGGCGATGGAGGTCAGGAACTCGCCGTCAAACACCAGGCGGCGGAAATTGTCGGCGCCGTTGTAGATCATGTTGGGATTGGCGGCGAAGGGGTTCCACTGGTGGAACGCCACATAGAGCACGTAGATGAAGGGAACGATGCCGAACAGCCCCAGGATCGCGATGGTGGGGGCCAGCATCAGCCACCCGGTTGTATTTGAGCGCATGGGTTGCTTATCCGATCGTCGCACGGCAGCTTATTGGCGTCCGGGCCGCCACAGACATGCGGCGGCCCGGACGTAGTTGGTTGTCCTACTTACGATAACCGAGGTTCTTGAGTTCGGCCTCGGCGGCAGCCGCCATCTGGTCCAGGCCTTCGTCGGAACCGACTTCGCCGGTCAGGATCTTGTAGAAGGTTGGCGCGGTGGCTTCGCGCACCTGGGCATGGAAGGGATAGGGCGGAGCGCCGGCGAAGAGCTTACCCTGGTCCTTCAGCATGGTGTAGTAACCACCGAGCTTCTTGTCCATTTCGATGACCTTCGGATCGCCGTAGGTCGCCGAATTGGTGATGCGGGGCGCGGCAACGGCCCAGTCGCCCTGGACCGAGTCCTGCCCGATGAACTGCAGGAAGAGGAGTGCCGCTTCCTTGTTCTTCGAAGTGACGGGCAGGCCGAAGGCGCCGCCGTCATAGTAGCCGATATAGCCCTTGCCGCTGGCTGCTTCTTCCATGACGCCCGCGGCCAGCGGCGGCAGCGCCACGCCGACATTGCCGACGACCTTGGACTTCTCGGCATCCGACGCGATCCAGGCGGCGTTCTCGCCATAGACCAGGCCTTGC
>JANPCA010000332.1:0-7867 GCA_031430715.1 Hyphomicrobiales bacterium
CGAGTCGGCCAAGACTTTCACCCGCACCGCCAACCGCAAGGATTACGCGGTGACGCCGCCTAAGCCGACGCTGCTCGATGTGTTGACGAAATCCGGCCGGCAGGTGATTTCGGTGGGCAAGATCGGCGATATTTACGCCCATTCCGGCACCGGCCAGGAACTGAAGGTCACGGGCCTCGATACATTGATGGCAACCTCGCTCGCCGCACTGGACCGCCTGCCCGATGGCGGCTTGCTGATGACCAATTTCGTCGACTTCGACACGGAATTCGGCCATCGCCGCGATCCGATCGGTTACGGCAGGCTGCTCGAACATTACGACACGCTGTTGCCCCAGGTTTTGGCAAGACTGCGCGATGGCGACCTGCTGCTGCTGACCGCCGACCACGGCAACGACCCCACCTGGAAGGGCACCGACCACACCCGCGAACAGATCCCCATCATGACCTACATGAAGGGCATGACGCCAGGCGCCATCGGCCACCGCAACACCTTCTCGGACATCGGCCAGACCCTCGCCGCGCACTTGGGGATCGCCCCAATGAAGGCCGGCACGGCGTGGGACATCGGGATATCTGAAACATGATCAAGCCGGCGGTCTCCATCCTGGCGGACCTCCGCCGCACTGGCGTTTGATCCACAGTCGAGGGAGCGGCCATGACGACCGGATTTGTCTTTCACGAGATCTACCTCTGGCACAACACCTGGAACTGGAACCAGATTTTCCCGCCGGGCCTCGCCATCCAGCCCGGCGAACACGCCGAAAATCCCGAGACCAAGCGGCGCTTGCGCAATCTCCTCGAGGTCTCGGGGCTTCTCGAGCGCCTGGTGCCCCTGAAGGCCCGCCCGGCCAGCGAGGACGAGATCGCCCGCGTCCACGGCCTGGAACATATCGCCCGCATCAAGGCGATGAGTGCGGAGAATGGCGGCGATGCCAGCAGCCTGACGCCCTTCGGAACGGGGAGCTTCGAGATCGCCCAACTGGCGGCGGGCGGCACCATGGCCGCTTTCGACGCGGTGATCGAGACCAGCACCCGCAATGCCTATGCCCTGGTACGCCCGCCCGGCCACCATGCCACCCGCAACACCGGAATGGGCTTCTGCCTCTTCGCCAATGTGGCCATCGCCATCCACCATGCCCGTGCCGTCCACAAATTGGGCCGCATCGCCACCGTCGACTGGGACGTGCATCACGGCAACGGCACCCAATGGCTGTTCTATGCCGATCCCGATACGCTCACCATCTCGCTGCATCAGGACAATTTGTTCCCGGAGGGCTCGGGCAGCTTAAGTGAGAATGGCGAGGGCGCGGGTCAAGGCTACAACATCAACATTCCCCTGCCGCCCGGCTGCGGCAATGGCGCCTATCTGGCGGCCTTCGAACGGGTGGTGATCCCGGCCTTGCGGAAATTCAAGCCGGACCTGATCGCCGTGCCCTGCGGTTTCGATGCCTCGGGTGTCGATCCCCTTGGCCGCATGATGGTGAGTTCGGACGGCTTCCGGCGCATGACGCGGCTGCTTATGAAAGCAGCGGACGAACTCTGCGGCGGGCGCCTGGTGATGTCGCACGAGGGCGGTTATTCGGCCATGCACGCCCCCTATTGCGGCCTCGCCGTCATCGAGGAACTGTCCGGCATCAAGACCGCCATCGAAGACCCCTGGGAAACCCACATGGCCAAATGGGGCCAGCAGGACTTGCAGCCCCACCAGGAAAAAGCCATCGCCGCCGCGGCAGCACTGGTGGAGCGGATCAGTTGAGAATGGAACTCCCTTTGTCCTCGCGCCGCTGCCCGGGCGAAAGGAGGCCAAGAGCTCACCCCATGGCGTTGCCGGTGTGCTTCACCGGATGCCTGGCGCTGATCAGCCTCACCTTCGGTTCGGTGCTCTGATCCTGGCGTTTGCTCCACTCGGCCATGAAGGCCAGCAGATCGGCGAGGGCCACGGGCTTCGAGACGAAATAGCCCTGGATTGCCGTGCAGCCGACCGAGCGCAGCATCACCCGGTGTTCGTCGCTCTCGACGCCCTCGGCGACAACCTCGAGATCGAGCGCCCGGCACAGCGACACCAGGGAATGCACCAGGGCGGCATCCTTGACGCTGCGCCCCAGGTTGACGATGAAGGAACGGTCGATCTTCAGGCATTGGAAGGGGAACTGCCCCAAATAGCCGATCGACGAGAAGCCGGTGCCGAAATCGTCGAGCGCCAGGGTGAAGCCCAGTTCCCTGAGGGCGCGGAGCCTTTGGCCCGCGATCAGCGGCGCCGCCACCAGCACGCCCTCGGTCAATTCCAGTTCGAGGCGTTTGGGCTCGATCCCGTATTTGTTGACGGTGCCGGTCAGCATGGCGACGAAGCCCGGGTCACGCAATTGCACCGGCGAAATATTGACCGAGACGTTGAGCCCCGGAAAATGCGCCATGTCGCGGCAGGCCTGTTCCAGCACGAAGGCGCCGACCTCCTCGATCAGCCCGGTCGTCTCGGCGACCGGAATGAATACATCCGGCCTGATCGAGCCATGGATCGCCGAATTCAGACGCACCAGGGCCTCGGCGCGCACGATGCGGTTGGACGCCAGATTGAGGATCGGCTGATAGACGACGCTGAGTTCGCCCTTCTGCAGCGCGGCGCGCAAGATGTCCTCGACACGGCGCCGCTCCTCGTTGCCCGCTTCCATCGAGGCTTCATAGCAGACGCCGTCACGCTCGCGCGATTGCTTGGCGTGATACATGGCGATATCGGCGCGGCGCAGGGATTCGTGCAGATCCTTCGAGCCGCGCGGCGAGAAGGCATAGCCGATGGCGCAATGCACATGCTGGATGAAGGAGCCGGCCATGAAGGGTTCGGCCATGGCCCGGCCCAGGCGCTGCAGCAATCTCGCCATGTCGTCGACGACATCGGGGCCGGTGATCAGGATCATGAATTCGTCGCCGCCGATGCGCGCCAGATGGCCATGGCCGCCCACGGCTTTCTCAAGGCGCGCCGCCAATTCGACGATCACCTGGTCGCCGCCATGGTGGCCGATCGTGTCGTTGACGGCCTTGAAGTCGTTGACATCGAGATAGGCCACCACGGCCTGGCCCATCCGGCAGCGCTCGGCGCAATCGGGTGCCGCCATCAGCGCGTTGATGCCGGCCCGGTTCAAGAGGCCGGTCTGGCTGTCGCTGCGCGAGGCGCCGATGGCCTCCTCCTCGCTTTGGCTCAGAGCCAGCGCCATGCCGCGCACCCGCATCGAAATGAGCGAGGCGACGATCACGAAAGCCAGCAGGGCGCCGAACATCGGCGCCGCCAGTTGCAAGAGAAGATCGCGGCCAGGCCTGGGTGACGTCCACAGCAGACGCCCAACCGGCTTGCCATCGGCGTCATCGAGGATTTCGCTGCCGTGAGCGCCGCCCCCGCCGCTGACGCCCAGCGGCACCTTGCCCAGCCTCAGGTTTGAAATCAGATACTGCCGCCCCAGCTCCAGCAGCCGGTCAGCGGTCATCTCCTGCGCGAAGACCACCAGCGGCAAGTCCGTGCCCTTCACGCTCTCGGCCTTGGAGACCGGCGTGATGCGCTGCACGGCGATCAGATAGACCTTGCCGGCGATGGCAAAGAACATCGACCGGGCGGCGAGCCGGTCGACCTTGGCATCGGCGATCAGCTTGCCGGTGCGTGCCACCAGCTCCGGTGTGAAGATGGCCTTCCAGGCCTCAGGCGTTTCATCGACGGTCCATGCCGTGCCGACCGTCCCGTCCGCCGTGACGACAGCCAGCGCGTCGGCGATCTGCGTCCCGGTGATGCCCGTGCCGATATTGGCATCCATCCATTCGGCGTCGCCGCGTTCGTAGGCGAGATAGGCCTCTTCCCACCAGCCATAGTCATTGGTGATGGCTTCAAGGCGGCGCCGTGTCAGGTCGACGCCGCCGACCACCATGCGCTCCAGGGACTGGTTGGCCTGTTTGTCGTGCTGCTCCGCCATCCACCAGGCCGTGCCGAAAATCGTGACCACCGTCAGCAGGATGCCGATCGCCAGATTGGCGGTGATCCCACTCGTGATGCCGGCACTCATCGGCCGTTTCGGCACGCCACCAAGCACGCTCGACTGCACAACATCCCCCTCTCGGAATGGCCATAAGATTTCCGCACGCATGCGGGCCCACTGAAAACAGTAAAGGAAATTGATGTCGAATTTCTCTACGGAATGCGGAAAATCTTCAATTGTTTCAGGCTTCGGAAGCCGCCCGCCCGGGTGGAATGCCAGCTTCTGCTTGGGTTGCCGCCGTTCCGAATCCAGCGCTCCTGGCCTCTCGGACATCCACCAATGCCGCATCCGGCGGCTTCGGGTGTGTTGACGGGCTCGGCAAGTTAACCATGATTGGCAATAATAATCGGTTGACCTTAACGTAAATTCTGGACACTTGGTTAAGAGATCATTAACTCTTTAAATCAGAATCAACCTCGGTGGGATGAGGGATGGACCACTACGCGAGCGGCTCGCCCGATAGCGCCAGTCTCGAGAAATTTGCGGAAACGGACAGCCATGCAAGCGCGCCCGCCGCATCTCCCCATGCCAAATCCGGGTGCCCGGTCGATGTGACGGCCTTGGTTTCCGAATGGGCCGGCAACAGCCTGTTGTGCCGCGCCGGCCGCCGGGAATTCAGTCTCAATCGCTACAGCATCGCCGCGGTCCGCGATGGCCGCGATCTGCGCCAGGCGCTCGATGTCTTTCTGGGGCTCGCCGCAAGCCACAAGAAGACCGGCCTCCTCGCCGTGGCGGGCGGTGCTGTCACCCGCGCCCAAACGGTGCGCGAGGAGCTGGCACTTCTGGCCGAACTGGTCTGTGGGGCGGGTCTTGCGAAATCCCCGGAAGAGGCACTGTCGGGCAAGGAGATATGCCTTCCTGTCGGCATGCCCTGTCCGGTAACCGGCAGGGATGCGGTCTATTCCTTCTTTCCCGTCACCTTCTGCCGCCACGCCGCCAATCCCGCCGACGATCTCTACGACGTATCCCTCAGCTGCCCGTGGACGGCGATCAACACCACCTCGGACGCCTTCGCCTTCGCCATGATGGTCCGCGACCGCTGCCGCAAGATCCATGCCTGCGAGCCCTTCGAGATTGGCGGTCCTGAACGCCTGCGCGGCCTGCTCGACTGGGCGGTGATGGCCTGGCAAAACATGTCGGTGGCCACCATCTCGGCCTTTTCCCGGCTGTCGGAGCGCCCCGAACGCGCCGTGGGCCTGGTGCCCGGCGGCAAGTACTGGACGGCGGCCCACCAGGATCCGGTCTTTGCCGAACTCTCGAAGGAAACCTACGCCCACGAGATGCCAGTCCTTTATGGCCGCGCCCTGGCGGAGAAATGGTTCGATGCCCTGTTCGCGGGCGAGACCTTCAACGCCGGCCGCGAGGGCCAGACGGGTGGCGTCAAGGTCGGCCACGATGTAAGGCAAGGCGATGAGCTACAGCAGTTATCATTTTGTTGAGGTGCGCGACATCGCCCCCGGCCACCGCGCCCTCCATGCCAGGCAAGATATTCCGGCAGGAACGTTGCTCGGTTTCTTCGACGGCCGCGCCGCCGTGGCCGATCTTGGCGAGAATGGCCGCGGCACCGGCCTCGACGATTTCTTCTGGCGCCAGTCGGTGCATCTGAAGCGCGACGGCAACACGCTCTACTATCTGATCCCCTTCGAGGAGCCGGACGGCATCGACTACCTCAACCATTCCTGCCGCCCCAACGCCCGCGTCGAGCAGCAGCTCTATGTTTACACCTCGATGCCCATCGCCCAAGGCAGCGAGATCACCGCCGACTACCGCAGCTTCAATCTCGTCTCGCAAAACATCCCCTGCTGGTGCCCGGACCCCAAGTGCGTGATTTGAAAACGCTGCGAAACAACAGGCCGGCGAAATGAATTCGGTCCGTCTCCGCGTCGCCGGCGTCCTCGCCCTCATTGTCGCGGAAGCTTTTCTCTACGGCTTCTCTTACCCCTACTTTTCACTCGCCCTGGATGAGCGCGCCGTGCCCCTCTGGCTGATCGGCGTCAATGCCTCGCTGGCCAGCGCCGGCATCTTGATCGCCGGTCCCTTCCTGCCGCGCCTCATCGAGGCAATGGGCCTGAGCGGCCTAGTCGCGGCACAGTTCCTCGTCTCGCTGCTGTGCTTCGCGGTGCTGCTCTTCACCGACAACCTGATTGTCTGGTTTGCCTCGCGCTTCATCATGGGCACCTGCTTTGCCTCGCTGTGGACGACGACCGAGATCTGGCTGAACGGCATCGCACCCGCCAGCCACCGCGGCCGCATCATTGGCGCCTCGGGAACGCTCTATGCCGTCAGCCAGTTCATTGGACCCGTGGTACTGGGCCAGACCGGTGCGGTGGGAACCCCGCCGCTCATCGCCGCCATCATTCCGCTGACGCTGGGCATCGTGCTGGCCCTGTCGATTCCCGCCAGAACGGGGGCCAACGAAGACGACGAACCCGAAGGCACGGTCCAGGCCCTGCTGGCCGCACTGCCCTTCGCGGCCCCGTTGCTGGCGGCGGCCTTCCTGGCCGGCATCGGCGAGACGGCAATGCAGAGTCTGCTGGCCCTCTATGGCCTCCACCACGGCTTCGACGTGGCCGGTGCCGCCTTCCTGGTGGCCGTCTTCAGCCTTGGCGAAGCGGTGCTGGTGATGGCCCTTGGCTGGCTCTCGGACCGCAGCGGCCGCCATTTCGCGCTGCTGCTCTGCACCGGCGTGGCGGTGGCCGCGACCGGCCTCGTGCCGCTCGCCGTCGACATTCCGATTGTGCTTTGGGCGCTGCTCTTCCTGTCGGGCGGCACCATCGCCGGGCTCTACACGCTGGGCGTCGTGCTGATCGGCAAGGAATACCGCGGTCAGAAACTGGTTCTGGTTTCGACCGGCTTCGCCATGGCTTATTCGGCGGGATCCGTGCTGGGCGCCACGCCGGTTGCCGCCGCCATCGGCGCCTTCGGCTACGAAGTCCTGCCGCTCGGCATCGCCTTCCTCTTCGCGCTGCTGTTCTTAGGCGTCGGCAACCCGCGCTGGCGTGCGGCGGAGTGATTCCAAAGCTCAAGGACGTTGATTGCCTACTCTCAAAGTGCGTCACCCCGGCGAAGGCCGGGGCCTAGCTTCTTGACGATTGGACGATGCCGGACGATCATAAGCCACGGACAGGTTTGAGAAACAGCTAGCCGTTTACATCATGGCAAATCGCTATCGCGGCACACTCTATGTTGGCGTAACTTCATTGCTGTATCCTCGCGTTTGCGGCCACAAAAATGAACAATTTGATGGTTTTACCAAGCAGCATGGTATCAAGACCTTGGTTTGGTATGCGCATTTCGTGACGATGGAAGAAGCGATCAAGCGCGAGAAATTGCTCAAGAAATGGCACCGGGACTGGAAATTCCGCATCATTGAAGAGATGAACCCCAATTGGGCCGATCTTCATGATCAAATCGATGCGAATATCCCATTCGCGGCCGCTTCAGCTAGGCCCCGGCCTTCGCCGGGGTGACGGAAGAGCGGAAACGGTCAAAGTCAATGAACTCTGGTACAACTACCGCATCACGCCCAGTATAAACGCCACGGTGAAAATGTCCTTGTCGCCCCGCCCGCACATGTTCGTGACCATCAGTTGGTCGTAGTTCCTGCTTGGCAGCGGAGTAAAGGACGATAGCTCATCATTCTACACTAACGACTCTGCACTTAGAAGAAACAGCATTTTCAGCGTTATATGCAGTGACTTTCGCGTAGCTAGATCGGTTCCGGTCGTGTTTGAATCGAGGTCTTCCCAAATCAGCGAAAGTTGTGATTCAAGATGGTGGCTGGCAGGGAGGCCAGTTTGCCATGCCGAGACCTCATTCCATGGATTTGCGTGAACGGATCGCGGAAGC
>JANPCA010000333.1:0-1980 GCA_031430715.1 Hyphomicrobiales bacterium
CTGGCGGCGGGAATGAAGATCAGCGCCGCGCCGAAGCCCGAGAAGCCGCGCGCCAGTCCGGCGATGCCCGCCACGAGGACGAGGAGGGCCAGTGTCTGGACGTCAAAGGCGGAGAGAAGAGAGAATAGGAGAACTTCCAAATCAGCGTCACTCTCATCCGCTTTAGAATATTCCGAGCACAAAGACGGTGAAAGTGGAGGCGGGAACAATTGTTCCCTCCGGCTCAATGCGCGCTGGCGTCTTGATCAGGACTGTTTCCATCAGGACACCAAGACGCAAGATCCTCGGACCAAAGGTCGCAATATTTTCTTTGGTACCCGCATAAGTCAACCGGCAGCCGGGCATCGCTATTCGCTTGATTTCGGCAATGGTATTCGGCCGGCCGGTTATCTTCGTGAATCCTTCGTCGGTGACGACGGTTGAACGCATGCAGATGTCGCTGGCGCTGTTGTCGCGCAGACCCTTCAGCCGTGGCGAGCTGAAAGTGAGCGGCCTAAACGTGCCGTCATCCCGCTTCGAATGATCTATATCTGTGGAAAAATCCTCGAAGCCCAAGTAGTCTGTTTCATGCTCGCCAAAAATATTGATCATTCGTCCAAATCGCAGCGGATTGATCGGTGTCCCTTCATGATCTCCCGCCTCCAGGGGTGGGCATTTTGAGTGATCGTGGGGCGCTCCATTGCGCGTGACGGATACGAGCTTGCTCTCAGGCACCTTTTCGATTTTCAGCATTGCCTGGTCGAGTTCGAAGATCGTCATCTTGCCGACAATGTTGTCGGGGGTATTCTGGTAGGCCTTATTGATGATATTCCTCGGTGGCCCCTTGAACCTGAGAACGGCACTGCTGGTGGTCGCGCCGTAAAGCGTGCCGGTGATTTCCGCTGGGGCGATCACCGCTTCACCGAGCATGACCAATGCCTGCTGAATCTTGGTGACGTGCTCGCCACGCGCACCCGGCACGACATGATTTTGATCTCTCGTCAGGCACAGTTGCAGTTCGTCATTGTCCCTGAAATGCAGCGATTCAAGTGGCATCCCGCAGCTCCATCTGGCCGATTAGAGATTTCATGGCCAACTTGAAATCGAGATTTGCGCAATCCCGACGATGTGGCAAGTCCTGGATTTGGCCGCCGGCCGAACCTGTTTCCAGCGCCTTGTCTTGCCGCGCATGGCGGTCAGGATGAGACTCTTGGAGCGTCTTGTCTGGGTTACTCCGCCGCCAATTGGGTCATCGGGCTTGCGGCCTTGACATCGGCTTCGGCGTGGTCCTCGAAGCGGGCGAAATTCTTGACGAACATGCCGACCAGCCGCCTGGCCATGGCGTCATAGGCCTTGGGATCGCTCCACGTATCGCGCGGGTTGAGAACGCGTTCGTCGACGCCCTCGACCGCCATCGGCACCGCGAAGCCGAAATTGGGGTCGGTGCGCATTTCCACATTGTCAAGGCGGCCTTCAAGTGCTGCGTTGAGCAAGGCCCGCGTCGTTTTGATCGGCATGCGCTGGCCTTCTCCATAGGCCCCGCCGGTCCAGCCGGTGTTGACCAGGAAACACGAAACTTCATGCTTGGCGATGAGATCGCGCAGCAGATTGCCGTAGACACTTGGCGGCCGCGGGATGAAGGGTGCTCCAAAACAGGTGGAGAAGGTGGCCTGCGGCTCGGTGACGCCACGCTCGGTGCCCGCCACCTTGGCGGTATAGCCCGAGAGGAAATGATACATCGCCTGTGAAGGCGTCAGCCTGGCGATCGGCGGCAGCACGCCGAAGGCATCGGCGGTGAGCATGACGATGGTCTTCGGGACGGGTGCGGTTCCCGTCGCGCTGGCATTGGGAATGGCGGACAGCGGATAGGCGGCGCGGGTGTTTTCGGTGACCGAAGCGTCGTTCAGATCGAGCCCCCGGCTTTCCGGATCGATGCGCACATTCTCCAGAACCGTGCCCCACATTTCCGTCGTGGCATGGATTTCCGGCTCGGCCTCCTTC
>JANPCA010000334.1:0-1535 GCA_031430715.1 Hyphomicrobiales bacterium
TGGTGGCCGCCATGAAGGCCTGCGGCTGCAACCTCAACAACGCCTTCATGCAGCACTCATTTTTGGCCCTGGTGGTGATCCCTGAGCTTAGGATTTCCGACCTGGGATTGATCGATGCGAGGCGATTCGAGAAGGTGGAACTGTTCGTGTAAGCAAACCGCTGTGAGCCATGGCATGCACCCTTTTTGTCCTTCTCCACCCAAAGGGTGGGGAAGGTGGCGCGCGGCGCCTTCGCCGCGTGACGGATGGGGGCCTTCGCCCGGGGCCACGGCCCCACCCGCTCGCTGCGCTCGCTGCCCTCCCCGCTACGCGGAGAGGGATGAAAGGAACGCGCCACTGGGGAAAGTCTCAATCGTCCCGGTACACCCGCTCGCGGCGCTCGTGGCGTTCCTGGGCCTCGATCGACAGCGTGGCGATGGGCCTGGCGTCGAGCCGCTTCAGGCTGATCGGATCGCCGGTCTCCTCGCAATAGCCATAGGAGCCGTCATCGAGCCGCTTCAGGGCCTGCTCGATTTTCGAGATCAGCTTGCGCTGACGGTCGCGGGTGCGCAGTTCCAGCGACCGGTCGGTTTCCGATGACGCCCGGTCGGCCAGATCGGGCAGGACATGATTCTCGTCCTGCAGGTGGGCGATGGTTTCCTTGCTCTCCCTCAGGATCTCGTCGCGCCAGCCCTGCAGCTTGGCGCGGAAATAATCCCGCTGCCGTTCGTTCATGAACGGCTCGTCATCCGCGGGTTTGTAGTCTTCGTCGACTTCTAAAGCCATCTCTAACTCACTTTCAACCCACTCGTGGCGCGGGCTTATAGCCGCCCCGGACGGCTTCCACAATAGCCCTCGCGTGGCCAGGAGGCCGCCGTCCACCGCCCCCTATCGCCATGATTTGGCGACGTTTTCATGACACTTGCCACAAACCGGTGAAGATCTGGCAAACATGCCTGGGCCAAACTGGAAGATCGAGACATGAGCTTTGACTCCGTGACACGCCGGGCCATTCTGATCTTGGCCGCGGGGATGGCGGCGGCGGCTCACGCGGGAGGTGACATGGAAAGCGGACTGCATCAAGCCGCGAAGGCGAATGACGGGTCCAGCGTGAAGGCGTTCCTCGCCTCGGGCGTCAAAGTCGATGCGCGCGACGCCGAGCAGCGCACCGCCCTCCTCATCGCCACCCATGCCAACGCCATCGATGCGGCTCGCGCATTGATCGCGGCCGGGGCCGACGTCAATGCCAAGGACAATATTCACGACACGCCCTATCTCTATGCCGCCGCCGAGGGCCGTCTTGAAATTCTCAAACTCTGTCTCAAGGCCGGCGCCAACCTGAAAGACACTAACCGCTTCGGCGGCACCGGCCTCATCCCCGCCGCCCACCACGGCCACCCGGATATTGTGCGCGAATTGCTGCAGACGGACATCGCCATCGACCACGTCAACCGCCTCGGCTGGACGGCGCTGCTCGAAACCATCATCCTTTCCGATGGCGGTCCCATTCATCAGGATATTCTGAACCAGCTCATCGCTGCGGGAGCCAACGTGAA
>JANPCA010000335.1:0-1945 GCA_031430715.1 Hyphomicrobiales bacterium
CCATCAGCCAGCGCGCAGACACTGGCACCGTTGCCCAGGTGACAGGTAACAATCTTCGTTCCGCCCGCGCCATGCCCCAGATATCCGATTAACTGTCGGGATACGTAAGCATGTGAAATGCCGTGAAATCCGTAGCGACGCAAGCCATAGCGGGCGCATAATTCGACCGGTAGGGCGTAGGTATAGGCAACCGGCGGCAGCGTCCGGTGAAATGCCGTGTCGAATACGGCCACCAGCGGAGTCTCTGGCAGTGAACGCTGCACCTGTTCCAGCACGGTGACTCCCATCGGGTTATGGAGCGGGGCCAAGTCCGCCAGGGCGCGCAGTTCGTCGAGTACGGACGGGGTGACGCGCGTGGGCTCCACAAAACGCGCCCCGCCATGCACAACGCGACAGCCCACAGCAGCGATCGTCAGAGCGGCTGCGGTGTTCTCAGCGGCGTAGGCGAGAAGCCGACGGATCGTTTGTTCCACCGCTTGCGCCAGCGTCTGCGCTTCCATCGTCTCACTCACGGCCTTCTGCGTTGCCGCCGACATTGTCAGTTTGGCTTGCGGTGCCCAGATCGACTCAATGCTCCCGCTGACTAATGCTGTTGCGGAATCCCTTGTGGCAGAGGCTTGGCTCAAGCCGGCCATTTGATACAAGCCGAACTTCAACGAGGAACTGCCAGGATTGAGAACAAGAATATTCACTTTATTAAACTCCTCTGCGGACGGTTCATGCGAGCGAAGCGCGTCCTCTGCAACTTGGTCCGATACATGGCTCCAGCCTAATACGACCACTTCCAGTCGCGCACCTCCGGCATGTCATCGCCGTGTATACGAATGTACTGCGTGTGTTCGAGCCGCTTGTCGCGCATCGCCTGTTTCACTTGCGCGCCAATTCGTTCGAGCTTTGGCACGCGGTCAATCACATCCATCACGAGGTGGAAACGATCGAGATCGTTTAAGACGACCATGTCGAACGGTGTAGTGGTCGTTCCCTCCTCTTTGTAGCCACGTACATGCAGATTCCCGTGATTCGTCCGCCGATAGGTCAGTTGATGAATCAACGAGGGGTAACCATGAAAGGCGAAGAGGATCGGCTTGTCCATCGTAAACAGGGAATCGAAGTCTCGGTCAGAAAGCCCGTGTGGATGCTCGCGCTCCGGCTGAAGTGTCATCAAATCAACGACGTTGACAACGCGCATCTTCAATTCGGGAAAATGCTGGCGGAGGATATCCACGGCCGCCAGTGTCTCCAATGTGGGCACGTCTCCGGCACACGCCAGCACCACGTCCGGCTCGGCGGGCGCGTCGTTGCTCGCCCAGTCCCAGAGACCGATGCCGGCGGTCGTATGCTTGACGGCGGCCTCCATATTGAGGAATTGCAAGGCGGGTTGTTTTCCGGCGACGATGACGTTGACGTAGTTCCGGCTGCGCAAACAGTGATCGGTGACGGACAGCAGGCTGTTCGCATCGGGCGGCAAGTAGACGCGCACGACCTCAGCCTTTTTGTTGATGACATGATCAATAAAGCCGGGGTCCTGGTGGCTGAAGCCGTTGTGATCCTGTCGCCAGACGTGCGACGTGAGCAGGTAGTTGAGCGAAGCAATGGGTCGCCGCCAGGGAATCTGGCGGGTGACCTTCAACCACTTGGCGTGCTGGTTGAACATCGAATCAACGATGTGGATGAACGCCTCATAGCAGGAGAAGAAGCCGTGACGCCCGGTCAGAAGATAACCTTCGAGCCAGCCCTGACACATGTGCTCGCTCAAAATCTCCATCACTCGCCCCTCCGGTGAGAGGTGGTTGTCGGTGGGTAGGATCGTGGCGGTCGAAACCCGGTCGGTCACTTCAAAGAGGGCGTTGAGTCTGTTTGAAGTAGTCTCGTCCGGTCCCATCACGCGGAAATTCCGCGCGTCTTCGTTGCGCTTCATCACATCGCGCAAGAATTGTCCCATCAC
>JANPCA010000336.1:0-12561 GCA_031430715.1 Hyphomicrobiales bacterium
CGCGCCAGGATTTCGGTCGGCGCCATCAACGCCCCCTGCGCCCCGCTTTCGACGGCGGTTGCGAGCGCCAGCAACGCCACCACCGTCTTGCCCGACCCAACGTCACCTTGCAGCAGGCGCAGCATGCGCTGCGGTGCCGCCATGTCGCTGAGGATTTCGGCAACGGCCGCCGTTTGCGCGTTGGTCAGGCTGTAGGGCAGGGCCTTGATGAGCTTTTCCCGCATTTGGCCTGTGCCCGGCAGCCGCCGCCCGGAAGCCCGCTTCATATTGGCACGCACCAGGGTGAGCGCCAGTTGGTTGGCGAGCAATTCGTCATAGGCGAGACGCCGCCTGGAATGCGACTCCGGGCCCAATTCCGAAATCGTCTGTGGATGATGCTGGGCTTTCAAGGCATCGTTGAACGAGAGCCAGACATGACGCTGCAGGAAGGCGCCGTCCTGCCACTCCGGCATCTCCGGCAGGCGCTCGAGCGCCACACGGATCGCCTTCACCAGCAGTTTGGAAGATAATCCTTCCGTCAACGGATAAACCGGCTCGATCAGCGGCAGTCTTTCGAACTCCTCCGCCGAAACGATGTGATCGGGATGGGCCATCTGCGGGCTGCCCGCGTACCAGGTGATGGTCCCCGAAACGAAGCGCTTCTCGCCCTCGGGCAATTGCCGCCGCAAGCTGTCGGCGAAGGCCTGGAAGAACACCAGCGTCAGCGTGCCGGTGCCGTCGAAAACCTCGACGCGGTAGGGTTGGCGCTTGTTCAAGTGCGGTGGCGGCTTGTGGCGCCCGACCGTCACCTCGACGGTCGCCACCCCCGACAGGGGCAGATCGGCGATGCGCGGCCTGAAGCGCCGGTCGACCAGCCCGCCCGGCAGATGGAACAGCAGATCGACGATGCGCGCCGTGTCACCGCTGGCGCCATGCGATGGCCTGAGGAAATCCGCCAAGAGTTTGTCGAGCTTGGCGCCAACACCCTTGATGCTGGCGGCTCCGGCAAACAGTGGATTGAGGAGGGTGGGGCGCATGCCCCCAATTTCAATGGGAACGGGTTGCGGCGCAAGGGTGGATGGGGCAAGAAGCGCCCCAATGAACAGCATTTCCGATGATCACGCGATCCGCCGCAAACGGCTCCTGTGGCGCGCCACCCACCGGGGCATCAAGGAGATGGACCTGATCCTTGGCGGCTTCGTCACGGCCCGCGTGGACAGCCTCGATCACATTCAACTCGATGCCCTGGAGGCGATCATGGACATCCCCGACCAGGAAATGCTGGCCTGGGCCACCAGGCAGGCGCCGGTGCCGGAGGAATACGCCTCTCCGCTGCTCATGGACATTCTCTTCGGCCTTCTCCCGAGGGGAGAGGGATAAAACATGATCGATCTCGCCAAGCTCAAACCCCGCCTCAAACTGCCGGGCCGGGTCACCGTCTCGGGCTTGCCGCAGGGCCTCGATGCCATGCTGCTGCCGGTGCTGGCGCGCCAAGCGGGCCGCGTCACTGTCCATGTGGCGCTCGACGACCAGCGCGCCGCCGTGCTGGCCGATCAACTCGCCTTCTTCGCCGCCGATCTCGACACCTTACGCTTTCCGGCCTGGGATTGCCTGCCCTATGACCGGGTCTCGCCGGTGCCCGACATCGTGGCCAGACGGCTCGCCACCCTGTCGCGGCTGACACAGCCCATCAGCAAGCCGCTGGTCCTGCTCACCACCGTCAATGCGGTGCTGCAGCGCGTGGTGCCGCGCGGGCTGATCGAGGCGCACACCTTCACGGCCCGGCCCGGCCCTGGCGTCGACAGCAACAAGCTCATCGCCTTCCTCTCCGAGAACGGCTTCTCGCGCACCGGCACTGTCGTTGATCCCGGCGATTTCGCGGTCAGGGGCGGCATCATCGATATCTTCCCGCCCGGAGCGGACGCCCCGGTGCGCCTCGATTTCTTCGGCGACACGCTGGAATCGATCCGCAGTTTCGATCCCGAGTCGCAGCGCACCACCTCGACCCTCAAACGCTTCTCACTCAATCCGGCCAACGAAGTGCTGCTCAATCCCGAGTCCATCGGGCGTTTCCGCAAGGCCTATGCCGAAGCCTTCGGCGGCCTCGACATCAACGATCCGCTCTATGAAAGCGTCACCAGCGCCCGGCGCTATCAAGGCATGGAACATTGGCTGCCGCTGTTCCACGAGAAGCTCTCAACGCTCTTCGACTATCTCGACGATCCGGTCATCAGCCTCGACTATGAGGGCGATCTATCGGCTACGGCCCGCCAGGAACAAATCGCCGAATTCCACGATGCCCGGCGCGAAGCCCTCGACAAGAAGGAAACCTTTGGCGCCGCACCCTATAAGCCGATCCGCCCCGAGACGCTTTATGTGACCGCCGGCGAATGGGCCGAGACCATCGCCAACCACACCACTCTGGCCTTCTCGCCCTTCGAAAGCCCCGATTCGAATGCTGTCTCCTTCGGCGGCCGCCGCGGCCGCAGTTTCGCCGCCGAACGGGGCCAAGCCGGCGGCAATGTCTATGAAGCAGTGAAGGCCCATGCCGACGATATTCGTAAAGGGGGCCGCCGCGTGGCCATCGCCACCTGGACCGAGGGCTCGCGTGACCGCCTGGAATCGATCCTGAAGGATCACGAGCTTGCCCCCGTGGCTTCGGCCAAGGGCTGGCCGGAATTTCTTGGCTGGGACAAGTCCATCGCCGGTCTTGTCGTGCTTGGGCTGGAGGAAGGCTTCGAGACCGATGACGCCGTCATCATCTCCGAACAGGACATCCTCGGCGACCGCATGGTGCGGCGCGGACGCAAGACCAAGAAGGCCTCGGACTTCATTTCGGAATTATCCGCCCTGACGCCCGGCGATCTCGTCGTTCATGTCGACCACGGCGTCGGCCGCTTCGAGGGCTTGAAGACCATCGAGGTGCAGGGCGCGCCGCATGACTGCTTATTCCTGACTTACTCCGGCGGCGATCGCCTGTTCCTGCCCGTCGAGAACATCGAGCTCCTGTCGCGCTATGGCGCCGACGAGCAGGGCGCCCAGCTCGACAAGCTCGGCGGCGGCGCCTGGCAGGCCAAGAAATCGAAGCTGAAAGAACGCATCCTCAGGATCGCCGAGAACCTGATCCGCACCGCCGCGGCGCGCGAGTTGAAACCCGGCGATGTGCTGCCGCCGCCCGAGGGCGCCTACGAGGAATTCTGCGCGCGCTTTCCTTACGAGGAAACCGAGGACCAGTTGAGCGCCATCGATGCCGTCATCGAGGATTTGCAGAAGGGCCGTCCCATGGACCGGCTCGTCTGCGGCGACGTGGGCTTCGGCAAGACCGAGGTGGCGCTGCGCTCGGCCTTCGTCGCCGCCATGAACGGCAAGCAGGTGGCCGTCGTGGTGCCGACCACGCTGCTGTCGCGCCAGCATTTCGCCACGTTCAACGAGCGCTTCAAGGGCCTGCCGCTCAACATCGCCCAGGCCTCGCGCCTGGTGGTGAAGAAAGACCTCGACCGCACCAAGGACGGCCTCGCCAAGGGCGGCATCGACATCGTGGTGGGCACCCACGCGCTGCTTTCGCAATCGATCAAGTTCCGCGATCTGGGTTTGCTGATCATCGACGAGGAACAGCACTTCGGCGTCAAGCACAAGGAGCGCCTCAAGGAAATGCGCGCCAACGTGCATGTGCTGACGATGACCGCGACGCCCATCCCGCGCACCTTGCAGTTGGCGTTGTCGGGGGTGCGCGAACTGTCGCTCATCACCACGCCGCCCTTGGACCGTCTGGCGGTGCGCACTTACATTTCGCCGTTTGATCCGGTGATCATCCGCGAGAGCCTGTTGCGCGAGCATTTCCGTGGCGGCCAGAGTTTTTATGTGTGCCCGCGCGTCTCCGATCTCGACGAGATCGCCGCCTTCCTGCGCGAGAACGTGCCGGAAGTGAAATTCCGCGACGCCCATGGCAAGCTGGCGCCGACTGAACTGGAAGACATCATGACCGGTTTCTACGACCGGAAGTTCGACGTGCTGCTGTCGACCACCATCGTCGAATCGGGGCTCGACATCCCGACCGCCAACACGCTGATCATCCACCGCGCCGACATGTTCGGCCTGGCCCAGCTCTATCAGTTGCGCGGCCGCGTCGGGCGCTCCAAGCAGCGGGCCTATGCGCTGTTTACCACGCCCGCCAACCGCACGCTCACGCCCGCCGCCGAGAAGCGCTTGAAGGTCTTGCAGTCGCTCGATTCGCTGGGCGCCGGTTTCACCCTGGCCAGCCACGATCTCGACCTGCGCGGGGCCGGCAATTTGCTGGGCGATGAACAGTCGGGCCATATCAAGGAAGTGGGCTATGAACTCTATCAGCAGATGATCGAGGAGGCGGTGGCCAAACTCCGCACTGGCGAGGAGACGCTGGAATCCGATGGCTCATGGTCGCCGCAGATCAATGTCGGAACCTCGGTGCTGATCCCCGAATTCTACGTGGAGGATTTGCAGGTGCGCCTTGGGTTGTATCGCCGTCTCGCCGATCTGCACGACCAGCAAGCCGTCGACGGTTTCGGTGCCGAGTTGCACGACCGCTTCGGGCGCGTACCGGACGAGGTGCGGCATCTGCTGGAGATCGTCTCGATCAAGCTCCTGTGCCGCGCCGCCAATGTGGAAAGCGTCGATGCCGGCCCCAAGGGCGCCGTCATGAGGTTCCGCGGCGATGCCTTCCCCAATCCGGGGGCGCTGGTGCAATGGATCAGCGGGCAGGGGACGCTCGCCAAGCTCCGCCCCGACATGAGGTTGGTCATCATGCGCAATTGGGAGAAGCCCGAGGATAGATTGAAGGGGACAAGGCAATTGATGCAGACCTTGGTCAAGTTGGCTGCGTGAAGTCCCTCATCCGGCGCGTACCGCGCCACCATCTCCCGCAAGCGGGAGAAGACTTTATTCCTCTCCCGCTCGCGGGAGAGGACGGCCGCGTCAGCGGCAGGTGAGGGGCTGCCTCAAGCCTCCGCCAATTCCTTCGCCACCCGTCCGATGGCATCGGCCAGCACCTCTGGCGATTGCGCCCCCACCAGCGCGTAGCTTTGTCCGAGTATAAAGGTCGGCACACCCGTCACGCCGATGGTGGCTGCGTGTTCGATTTCGGTCTTCACCTCCCGCACATCCTGCTCACTCTCAAGCAGTTCGGCGATCTGGGCGGCGTTGATGCCGATGTCGCCGGCCAATTGCGCCAGCACGGCGCGGTCGCCGATGTCGAGGCCCTCGCTCCAATAAGCTATGAACAGGCGTTCGGCCATGTCATGCTGGCGCTCGATGGTGTGCGACCAGCGCATCAGGCGGTGCGCGTCGAGCGTGTTGGGGGTGCGGGTGATGGCCTCGAAGCGGTAGGGCACATCAAGCTCGCGGGCCGCGGCGATCAGGGGATCATGCAACGTGGCGAGGCGTTCCGCGCCGAACTTGTTGGTGAGGTATTCGCTGCGGCTGAGGCCTTCGGGCGGGATGGTGGGATCGAGCATGAAGGGCCGCCAGCGCACCATGACATCAACGCCCTCCAGCATCGACAGCGCCTTGTCGAGCCTGCGCTTGCCGAGAAAACACCAGGGGCAGATGACATCGGACACGACGTCGATCGCAAAACGTTCCGTCATCGCAATATCCTTGAGAACAATTTTTCGCGAGGCCTTATAGTCAACCTGACCAAAGCCGGCAAAGAACAAATTGCGTTAAGGATTACGCCAAAGCGTCGTGGTCTCGAAACCCGGCAGCGGCTGCTGTTCCGGCCGCCCGATATGATTCCAGCGCGCCACCCATTGTCCACCTGCGTCATAGAAGGGAACGGTATAGAAGCCCGACACCAGCAATCTGTCCTCGGCGCGCACAGCGGCTTCGAACTGCTGGCGCGAGGTGGCATCGAGCATGGCGGCGATGGCCCGGTCGACACCCGGATCGGCGATGCCCGGATAGTTGCGCGTGCCTTCCACGATACGTCCATCCGAACCGAAATAGAATTTCTGCTCATTGCCGGGCGACAGCGAATTGAACCAGGTGGCCGGGATCATGTCATAGTCATAGGACTTCTGGATCGACGCAAACTGCGCGCTGTCGATCAGCCGCACCTCGGCCTTGATGCCGATGGCTTGCAGCGTGCGCTGATAATGGAGTGCGATCTTCTCCTGGTCCTTGCTCTGCACCGAAATGGTGAATGCAAACTGCTCGCCGCCTTGATTGGTGAGGCCCTTGTCCGTCACGGTCCAGCCGGCCTCGGCCAAAAGCCCGACGGCCTGGCGCAGCATCCTGCGGTCGCGGCCCGAGCCGTCGCTCACCGGAAGGCGGTAGCTGCCGTCCAGAAAATCGGCGCGCAGCGCCGCCGCCTCACCCAGCACGGCCTTTTCGAGATCATCGGCGGGTTTTCCGAGCGACGACAGACCGGAGCCCGAGAAATATCCATAGGTGCGCTGGTAGGCGCCGGAGAACAAATTGGTATTGGCCCATTCGAAATCGAAGGCCATCACCAGGGCCTCGCGCACATTGACATCCGCGAAAATCTTCCGCCTGGTATTGAAGGCGAAACCCGAGGCGGGTGCGGGCGAGCGCTGCTCGATCTTCTCAAGAGTCACTTGGCCAGCCTTGACGGCCGGAAAATCATAACCGGTGGCCCAGCGTACCGGGTCGCCCTCGGTGCGAATATCGGCAAGGCCGGACTTGAAGGCCTCGAAGGCGGCATTGGCATCGCGGTAATAATCGATGCGCAGTTCATCGAAGTTCCAGAGGCCCTTGGCAATGGGCAGGTCCTTGCCCCAATAGTTGGGATTCCTTTTATAGATGACCGTCTCGCCCGGCTTCACGCCGCCGATGACATAGGGGCCCGAACCCAGGATGGGGTCGAGCGTCGAGTCCTCGAAGGTCCGGCCCCGCCAATAGGCCTTGGAGAGGATGGGCATCAGCCCGAGGATCATCGGCAACTCGCGGTCGCCTGCCTGCTGATGGAAGATCAGGGTTCGGTCATCGGGCGTTTCGATCTTGCTGATCTTGGAATAGGAATTCTTGAAGTTGGGGCGGCCCTTGTCGCGCAGGGTCTCCATGGAAAACACCACATCCGCGGCGCTCACGGGCGACCCATCGGAGAATGCCGCTTCTGGCCTCAGCTTGTAGGTGAATGTCTGACGATCGTCCGAAACGTCGATCGATTCCGCCAGCAAGCCATAGAGCGAGAACGGTTCCGCCCAGTTGCGGCCCATCAGGCTTTCGAAGACATAGGTGCGAATCCCGGTGGCGGCGGTACCCTTGACGATGAACGCATTGGTGCTGTCGAAACTGCCCGTCACCGCCTGGCGCAATTGCCCGCCTTGCGGCGCATCGGGGTTGGCATAGGGCAGGTGGGTGAAATCGGCGGCAAGCGCCGGTTCGCCCTGCATGGCGATGCCGTGTTTCGGGGCGGCAGAAGCGGGTGCCACCATGAGAGCCAGGAAGGCGGCGGCGAATGAAATCTTGCGAATCGCTGTCATGGTTCAAGAATACAGCAGAATGGCGGGGCAGGAATAAGGGTTGCCCCGGCTGGCTCTCCGATGGCAAAATACCCGCAATCGCCAGGGAGTGCCTCCCATGAATGTCCTGCCCAACATCAAGACCGGCATTTCGGTCTGCCCCCATGATTGCCCTTCGGCCTGTGCGCTGGAAGTGGAAATTCTCGATGAACACACCATCGGCCGGGTGCGCGGCGCCAAGCGGAATTCCTATACGCTGGGCGTCATCTGCGAGAAGGTTGGACGTTACGCCGAGCGCATCCATCACCCGGAGCGCCTGCTCCATCCCCTGAAGCGCAAAGGCCCCAAGGGCTCGGGCGAGTTCATGGCGGTCACATGGGACGATGCCATGGCTGAGACGGCGGAGGCCCTCCTCAAGGCCGAAGCCAAATACGGGCCTGAATCCGTGTGGCCTTACTTTTATGCCGGCACCATGGGCTACGTGATGCGCGACGGCATCAACCGGCTGCGCCATGCCAAGGGTTATTCCAACATGTACGACACGTTCTGCGTGGCGCTGTCATGGTCGGGATTCCTGGCGGGGGCGGGCCGGATCGCCGGCGTCGACCCGCGCGAGATGCAGAAATCCGACTTGATCGTCATCTGGGGCGGCAACCCGGTCAACACCCAGGTCAACGTGATGACCCACGCCATGAAGGCGCGCAAGGAGCGTGGAGCCAAGATCGCCTGCATCGACATCTATGACACCGGCACCATGAAGCAGGCCGACGTGAAGCTGCTCATTCGTCCGGGTACGGATGGAGCACTGGCCTGCGCCGTCATGCATGTGCTGTTCCGGGATGGCTATGCCGACTGGCCCTATCTGGAGCAATTCACCGATGCCCCCCGCGCCTTCGAGGCGCATCTGAAGAGCCGCCCGCCGGAGTGGGCGTCAAGGATTTGCGACATCCCCGCAGCCGAGATCGAAGCCTTCGCTAAGCTCATCGGCCAGACGCCGCGGACGTTTTTCCGCCTGGGCTATGGCTTCACCCGCTCGCGCAATGGCGCGGTCAACATGCATGCGGTCTCCTGCATTCCAGCCGTCACCGGCGCCTGGAAACACGAGGGCGGGGGCGCGCTTCACTCCAACTCCGGCATCTACAAGATCAACAAGACGATGATCGAGGGCCTCGACGTCAAAAACCCAGGCGTGCGCACCATCGACCAGAGCCGCATCGGCCCGGCGCTCATGGGCGATCCCTATGATCTGGCCGGCGGACCGCCCATCATGGCGCTCTTCGTACAGAACACCAATCCGGCCTCGGTGGCGCCCGACCAGACCAAGGTGAAGCAGGGCCTGGCGCGGGCAGATCTGTTCACCTGCGTCCACGAGCAATTCATGACCGAGACGGCGCGGTTCGCCGACATCGTGCTGCCCGCCACCATGTTTCTCGAGCACGACGACATCTATCAGGGCGGCGGCCATTCGCATCTGATGCTGGGGCGCAAGCTGGTCGAAGCGCCGGGCGAATGCCGCAGCAACCACGAAGTCATCTGCGGCTTGGCCAAACGGGTTGGCGCCGAACACCCGGGCTTCGCCATGAGCCCGCGCCAATTGATCGACTGGTCATTGCTCCATTCGCAGCGCCCCGGAATTGACACGCTCGATGCCGAGAACTGGATCGACGTCCAGCCCGATTTCGAGACGGCCCATTTTCTCAACGGTTTCGGCCACCCGGATGGCAGGTTCCGTTTCCGCCCGAAGTGGAGCAGCACGCGTCTCAAATCCGGCGGCGGGCCGTTCGGGCCGATGGAGCAACTGCCGGAATTTCCCGATCACTGCGAGACCATCGAGGAGGCGACGGCGGAATACCCCTTCCGCCTGGCCACCAGCCCGGCCCGCACCTTCCTCAATTCCTCCTTCAACGAGACGCCCTCGTCCTTGAAGCGCGAGGGCCGGCCGACGCTCTTCGTCCATCCCGATGATATGAGGAACCTCGGCATCGCCGATGGCGCCAAGGTCAAGGTGGGCAGCGCCAGGGGCGTGGTGACGCTCCATGCCAGTGCCCACGAGGGTCAGCGGCGCGGCGTGCTCATCGCCGAATCGATCTGGCCCAACGAGGCCTTCGAGGACGGGCAGGGCATCAACACGCTGACCGGCTGCGACCAGCCCGCCCCCAACGGCGGCGGTGCCTATCACGACAACCGGGTGTGGCTGCGGCGGGCTTAGGAGCGTCAGTGCTGCCCTTGACTGACGGTGGCACTATCGGCTCACTACGCCCTGAACATCGGTCATGCGATCAGAATCGGCATGGCCCTTCAGGGGAGCAACACATGGGCAAGACACGGCTGGAAGCCTTCAGCGATGGCGTGATCGCCATCATCATCACCATCATGGTGCTCGAGCTCAAGGTTCCGCATGGCGAGGAATTGTCCGCGATTGCAGGGCTTTGGCCGGTGTTTCTCAGCTATATCCTGAGTTTCGCCTATGTCGGCATCTACTGGAACAACCATCACCACCTGATGCACACGGTGGGCCATGTGAGCGGCGGCATCCTGTGGGCAAACCTGCACCTGCTGTTCTGGCTGTCGCTGTTTCCCTTCACCACCGGCTGGATGGGGGAAAACCATTTCGCCCATTGGCCGGTGGTGGTCTATGGCTTGAACCTGCTCTTGGCGGCGCTGGCCTATACCATCCTGGTGTGGGCCATCATCAGGGAACATGGCAAGGACTCGACTTTGGCCAGGGCCGTGGGCGCGGACCGCAAAGGCAAAATTTCACTGGCCGGCTATCTGGCGGGACTGGTGCTGGCCTTCCTCAGTCCCTGGATATCCTGCGCCATTTATGTGGGTGTCGCCCTCATGTGGCTCATTCCGGACAAGCGGATCGAGCGGACAATCCAGCAATGATTGGACGCGAAGTTCCATTCGGCAACGTTTGACGCGAGCGAGGATTGGTGCAAATCTGCCGTACGGGGCCAGATGTCGCTGCGCAGCGGAGACGCCATGCCGCAATTGCTCCCTTTATCGATCTTTCCGCGCTTGACGGCAGCAATGGTTTCCGCCTCGAGGGTGTCGATTCCGATGACTCGAGTGGTTTCTCGGTAGCTTCAGCGAGCGATATCAACAGCGACGGTTTCGACGACATCCTGATCGGTGCGCGGGATGGCGATCCCAACGGGGATGCAGCCGCCGGGGAAAGCTATGTGGTGTTCGGCCATCGCATCGCGCGCTCACCTCCATCACCGGCACCGAAACCGGCCTCAACCACAATGGCGGCTTTGGCAATGACAGCATTGCTGCGGCTTAATGTTGGGCCAACCGCGAACAGCATGCTGAGCGACCACGGCTAAGGCCGCTGGAATGCTTCGACAGTGAAAGTGCTATTTGAGATGATCACAGCAGAGAAAGCTGCAGGCTGCACATGAAAGCGCCACACACCGCGGGGAAGATTGCTCCACATCCAGCTAGCGGCCACAACTGGATCGGATATTTGAGCCGCACCGGTAACATGAAACTCTGTGTGTGATGGCAATGCATCAACAGGAAGGCTAAAAGGATTACAGCCGCCAGCGAATCCCCCGTTGCTGATACACTTGGCACGACGCTGGTGCAAATGCAGGGTAGTGTTGATTGCGGCGGTAAAGGTTCCTATGACTGGGCCATAACAATTCTTCGTGAGGGTGATATCTCCAACTGGAGGATTAGCCAAGCTATCATGTGAATTTATAGTAACCGGGGTGTCTCGACGATCAATTCCCGCCCCGCATACGGTCACGCCCAATTGCACCATGTCGGCCACGCCTTTGTTTGCAGTTCCAGCTATGCAGGCAATGGTCCATAAAGCCAAAAACCAAAATTTTCCAAAGCGACGCACCTGATTGTCAGTTAAAATTTGGGACATTATGACATTCTCTCCGTCCACCACCAGCAATCCTCAAATATCACAACCCTCAAGCCATCCACCAGGCCATTTGAAGGGGTGGCGGGCAGTCGAAAAGAGGGACTGGTACTGAACAGTGAAGTAGCCGCAGGCGATTGCTGACATACGTATTGGCATTGAGGACCTCGATTGCGGCCAGAAAACCGCCAACTTATATCGCCAATTGGTTTCCATGATCATCCTTGCATCCGAAGCTTGGGTCTGGCAAGCTTTAATCTAGGATGAAGTTGGGGCACCGGCCTAAAGCCCCTCTAAATCGGGGGATTTATGCCGCTATTCCCTTCCAATCTGCAGCTTTCTTCACTCGATGGTACGAACGGCTTCAAGATCAGCGGCGAGGCGACGTACGACCTAAGCGGCGTTTCCGTAACCGGGGCGGGGGATATCAATGGCGACGGCTTTGCCGATCTGATCATTGGGGCGCCATCTGCCGATCCGAATGGCTTCTACAGCGGCGCCAGCTATGTGGTGTTCGGCCAGGCCTCGGGCTTTGCCGCCAATCTCGACCTCTCAACCCTCAATGGCAGCAACGGCTTCAAGATCAGCGGCGAGGCGGCGTTTGATGGAAGCGGCCTTTCCGTCTCCTCGGCCGGGGATATCAATGGCGATGGTTTCGACGATCTGATCATCGGGGCGCCATCTGCCGATCCGAATGGCACTAACAGCGGCGCCAGCTATGTGGTGTTTGGCAAGGCCTCGGGCTTTGCCCCCAACCTCGACCTCTCGACGTTCAATGGCAGCGATGGCTTTCAGATTAGCGGCGAGGCGACGTACGACAATAGCGGCGGCTCCGTAGCCGGGGCTGGCGATATCAACGGCGATGGGTTCGCAGACCTGATCATCGGGGCTTCACAGGCCTATGGGAGTGGTAACCAAAGCGGCGCCAGCTACGTGGTGTTTGGCAAGGCCTCTGGCTTTGACGCCGCCCTCGACCTCTCGACGCTCAATGGCAGCAACGGCTTTCAAATCAGAGGCGAGTCGGCGGGCGACAATAGCGGCGTCTCCGTAGCCGGGGCTGGCGATATCAACGGCGATGGCTTCGCTGACCTGATCATCGGCGCCAAATATGCCTATCCGAATGGCTTCAATAGCGGCGCCAGCTATGTGGTGTTCGGCAAGGCCTCGGGCTTTGACGCCTCTCTCGACCTCTCCACGCTCAATGGCAGCAACGGCTTTCAAATCAGAGGCGAGTCGGCGGGCGAC
>JANPCA010000337.1:0-1661 GCA_031430715.1 Hyphomicrobiales bacterium
GCCAGCCATTCCAGCGTGGGCTTCGCCCGTTTCGAATAGGCCTGCACCGCGAGGCCAAGGCCGTTCCATCCCGCCAACCGCTCGTCCTGCGCGAGGCGCCCGAAGAGTTCGAGCGACAGATCGAGCCGGTTCACTTCTTCCGCGTCGATGGTGAGGCCGATGTTGAGCGCCTTGGCCTCGACCGCCAATTCGGCGGCGCGCGGCAGCAATTCCGCCATGACGCGAGCTTCCTGCTTTTCCTCGTAGCGAGGATGTAGCGCCGAAAGCTTCACTGAGATCGAGGCGCGGCTGAAGATATCGCCGCCCTTGGATTTCTTGCCCACGGTTTTCATGGCGCTCCGGTAGGAGGCGAAGTAACGGTCGGCGTCCGCCATGGTGAAGGCGGCTTCGCCCAGCATGTCGAAGGAGAAGCGGTAGCCCTCCTCCTCCTGCGGCTTGGCCACCGCCAGGGCTTCGTCGATCGTCCGTCCAAGGACGAATTGCTTGCCCATGATGCGCATCGCCTGCTTCATGGCGTTGCGGACGATCGGCTCGCCCGAGCGCGTCACCAGTTTCTTGAGGTAGGAACCGACATCGCTGCGCGATACGCGCCCCAGATCGACGAAACGCCCGGTCAGCATCAGACCCCAGGCCGAGGCGTTGACGAACAGCGATTCGGATTGGCCGAGATGGCGCTCCCAGTCCTTGCCGCCCACCTTGTCGGCGATCAGCTTGTCCGCCGTCTCGCTATCGGGAATGCGTAAGAGCGCCTCGGCCAGGCACATCAGCACCACGCCCTCTTCGGAGGACAGCGAATATTCCTGCATGAAAGCATCGATACCACCCTGCTGGCGCCGCGCTGCTCGTACCGCCGCCACCAGTTGCCGGGCAAGTTCGGCCACCCGGCGCTGGTCCTCGGGCGGCAGTGCGGCCTCGGCGGCCAGCGCCCGGACGGTTGCGGTTTCGTCCGCAAAGAGCTTGGCGGCGATGGCGGAACGGTCGGGCAATGCGGGCATCAATGGGGCCTCCTCCTGGCCGCCAACCTATGCCATAGATTGCCGCGCACTTCTCGCCCAATCCGAAAGCCAGAGACCTCCGCAGATGAAACCAAAGCTCGTGCGCACTGTCACCGCCCTTCGCCGCGAGACCGCCCTGTGGCGCGCCGAAGGCCTGACATATGCCGTGGTGCCAACCATGGGCGCGCTGCATGAGGGCCACCTCGTGCTGGTCCGCGAAGGCCTGAAATGCGCCGGCCGGGTGATCACCACGATCTTCGTCAACCCCAAGCAATTCGCCGCCAACGAGGACCTGAGCCGCTATCCGCGCGATGAGGGCGGCGATATCGAGAAACTGGGGGGTGCCGGCACCCATCTCATCTTCGCGCCGCCCCTGGAGGTGGTCTACCCGCAAGGCTTCTCGACCACCGTCTCCTTGCGGGGCCCCGCCAAGGCCGGGCTTGAGGACAAATTCCGTCCGCAGTTCTTCGATGGCGTCACGACGATCGTCGCCAAGCTCTTCATCCAAACGGGTGCTGACTTCGCCATGTTCGGCGAGAAGGACTATCAGCAATTGCAGGTGGTCACCCGCATGGCCAGGGATCTCGATCTGGCCATCGAGGTGGTGGGTGTGCCGACCATCCGCGAGGCCGATGGGCTGGCCATGTCGTCGCGCAACCGCTACCT
>JANPCA010000338.1:0-7867 GCA_031430715.1 Hyphomicrobiales bacterium
TTGATCTCGGGATTGACCTTGGCGAAGACGAAACCCTGGCGCGAGGCTTCAAGCGTCAAGTTCTCGACGCTCTTGTCGACCTCGCTGGCGTCATAATACTGGCCAACGCCAGTGCGGACATTCTTGATCAGGCCATCGGGATCGAGTTGCGCATCGCCCACGTTCACGGCGACATCGGCGATCTTGTAGCGCGGGCCCTCTTCGAGGGTGAAGGTGATATCGAAATGATCGCCATCGGGAGAGAGAACGGCATCGGCCGAAATCACCCGGATATCGGCGAAGCCGTTCTTGAGGTAGTAGCGGCGCAGCAGTTCCTTGTCGTATTCGAGACGGTCCTGGTCATAGGTGTCGTTGCGCGCGAAAAATTTCCACCAGCGGCGCACCTGGGTGCCGACCGCGCCGCGCAGATCGCTGTCGTCGAAGGAGCTGTTGCCGGTGAAGTCGATGCTGTCGACCTTGGTCTCGCCGCCCTCGTTGATTTCAAAAACCAGATCGACGCGGTTCTGCGGCAGGCGGATGATCTTGGGCGATACCTTGACGGAATAAAAGCCGCTGCGGCGGTACAGCGTGACGACACGGTTGACATCGCTCAAGACCCGCGCCCTGGTGAACATCATGCGTTCGCGCAGTTCGACTTCCTTGGCGAGATCGGTGTCCTTGACCTCGGTGTTGCCTTCGAAATTCACCTGGTTGATCATCGGGTTTTCCTCGACCCTGATGACCAGCTGGTTGCCGCGGCGAAAAACCTGCACGTCGGCGAAAAGACCGGTCTGGAACAGGGTCTTGACCGACTCGTCGATCTTGGCCGCGTCGAAGGGCTGGCCCGGCGAAATCTGCATGTAGGACAGGACGGTGTCGGTCTCGACGCGCTGGTTGCCTTCGACGATAATACCCGAGACGGCCTGGGCATGGGCGGGACGCAGGGTCAAAGACGGCGCCGCAAGCGGCGCAATGACCGACAGCAGAAAGGCCAGAAACCCAACGAATACAAACTTATAACGCATCAAATGGCCATTCTTCCGCTTACAAGCCGTCCCTGACTCGTATCCCCGACGCCGACCGCCGTTTTACTGGCTTCGCCATTGATTGCAAATGAAAGTTACCCTGCCGGATCACCCCCCAAATGCCATGGTCAGAAGCCTCACCACGTCGTTCCAAGTGCCCACCACCATCAACATGATCACCAGCGAGAAGCCGATGCGGAAGCCCCACTCCTGGGCCTCCGGCCCCAGCGGCTTGCCGCGCACCCCCTCGATGGCGTAGTAAACCAGGTGCCCACCATCCAGCATAGGAATTGGGAAAAGGTTAATGAGACCTATACTGACCGACAAAAATGCGATGACCGAGACGAACTGGAAGAAGCCGGCGGAGGCCGCGTCGCCCGCCGCCTTGGCCATCGCGATGGGGCCGCCCAATTGGTCAGCACTCTCGCGGCCCGTCACCAGTTTTCCGAGATAGCGGAAGGTGGTGTGCACGATGAAGATGGTGCGCTCGACACCCTTGGTGACTGACTCGACCGGGCCCAGACGCTCATAGCGGATGCCGCCTTCGGGATTGTGGCGCACGCCCAGCAGGCCGATCTTCAACTTGCCACCGAAGCCATCGGGTTCCTCGCGCAAGTCCGGCACGGCCACGATCTCCAGCTTCTGACCGGCACGCTCCACAACCACGAGGACTTCCTCTCCGGCCCTGGTGATGATCGCCTGTTGCAGGTCGTTGAAATTCTCGATCAGACTGCCATTGACCGATATTATCAGGTCGCCCTTCTTGATTCCGGCTTTTTCGGCGGCACTCCCCGCCATGACCTCGTCGACGCGCGGTTCCGAAACCGGCTGGCCGACGGCCATGAAGGCGGCCGCGAAGATGAGAATGGCGAGGATGAAATTGGCAATGGGTCCGGCCGCGACGATGGCGGCGCGCTGCCAGAGGGCCTTGCCGTGGAAGTTGCCGGGATCTTGCGCGGCCCGCGCCACCTGTTCGGCATCGGGCATGCTGGCGGCATTGGCGTCACCCTTGAACTTCACATAGCCGCCGAGCGGAATCCACGACAGTTTCCAGCGCGTGCCGTGACGGTCCATCCAGCCGGTGATTTCCTTGCCGAAGCCGATTGAAAACGCCTCGACATCCACACCGCACCAGCGGGCCACGAGAAAATGCCCAAGCTCATGGATGAAGACGATCACCATCAGGGCCACAAAAAATGGAATGGCATAGAAAACCGCCGTACTGAACGGCAGATGCAGCATACTTAAGAAATCCATTCTCGCTCCCTCTTGCAGGCCGGGGTTTGCCCGGTTGCCGTCCGCGTCGCAAGCCCCGTGCCAAAGCTGCGCATGAGTTTACAGTTTATTAACGACACGAGGGAGGATTTACGGCAAGAAAACGGCCAAATATGGTTACCAGTGGAGAACGCCGGCGCCAGCGTGATCCATGCCCGCCCTGGCACCGCCGATCAGGGCCGCCGCCATGGCCACCGCGACCAGCCCATCCACCCGGTCGATGACGCCGCCATGTCCCGGAATGAGGCGGCCTGAATCCTTCACCCCAAAATGACGCTTCATGGCGGACTTGAAGAGATCGCCCGCCTGCTCGACGATGGCCAGGACGGCGGCGAAAAGTCCGAGGGCCGCAAGACCGGGAACGCCGATCCACAGCCCCACAGCCAAGGCAGCAAGCGCGCTGCCCGCCATGGCGCCGCACAGGCCCGCCCAGGTCTTCTTGGGCGAGATGAGGGGGGCGAGTTTGGGGCCGCCGATGATACGGCCGGCGAAATAGGCCAGCGAATCCGCCGCCCAGACGGTCACCATCACCCAGATGATGGCGTGAATGCCGTGGTCCGGATCATGGCGCAGCAGCACCAGGGCTACTCCCGGCAGGCTGACATAGGGGACGCCCAGATAACGCCAGATCGGGCCTTGGCGGTCTTCCACGTAAGCAAGTGCGGCGGACAGGCCGGTCAGCACCGCGATGGCCAGCAATGCGCCCGCCAGCCCGGCATCGAGCGGCAGCAGGGCGCCGCACATGGCGCCCGCCGCGTGCAGTGCGAATTGCGCCGCGTTCTGGCGGTGGACGATGGTGACCCACTCGGAAGCCATCAACACGCCAATCAGCGCCACGAAAAGATTGAACCAGATGCCGCCCACCCAGACATCGGCGAGAACGGCCGGAATGAGCACTGCCGCGGAGAGAGCGCGCACGCCCAGATCGCCCCATTTCGCCCGGGCTTCCGGCGCCGCCTCAGGCATCAGGCGGTCTGGGCCTTGAGGCCGCCGAAACGCCGGTCACGGGCCTGGAACTCGCCGATGGCGCGCTCGAGCAGTGCTGCATCGAAGTCCGGCCAGTAATCGGGAATGAAGACGAATTCCGTGTAGGCACATTGCCAGAGCAGGTAATTGGACAGGCGTTGCTCGCCGCCGGTGCGGATCAGCAGGTCGGGATCGGGCATGCCGCCGGTGTCAAGGTGATTGGAAAGCACGGCCGGGGTGATGTCGGAGGGCGTGATCTTGCCCTCGGCCACTTTCTGGGCCAGCAGTTGCGCGGCGCGGGTGATCTCCTGGCGGCTGCCATAGTTGAAGGCGATGACCAGTCTGAATTTGGTGTTGTCGCGCGTCAGGTGCTCGGCCTCCTCCAACATGCTGACGATGTTGGGGTCGAGACCGTCGCGGGCCCCGATCACCGCAATGCGCACCCCCGCCCGGTGCAGTTCGCCTGTGTCGGTGCGGATGAAGCGGCGCAGCAGTTCCAACAGGAATGTCACCTCGGCGGGGGGCCGCGACCAGTTTTCCGAGCTGAAGGAATAAAGCGTCAGGAATTCGACGCCTAAATCGGCGGCGGCCCGCACCGTGCGGCGCAGGGCCTCCACACCCTGGCGGTGACCGGCGGCCCTGGGCAGCCCGCGGGCGCTGGCCCAGCGGCCATTGCCATCCATGATGATGGCCACGTGGCGGGGCACGCAATTCTTCGTCGAACTGGATGTCATGGAGGTGGCCCGCCTCAAACCTGCATGATTTCCTGTTCCTTGGACTTCAACGTCTGGTCGATGTCCCTGATGGTGTCGTCGGTCATCTTCTGGACATCGTCGGCTTTCTTCTTGTGGTCGTCCTCGCTCATCAGGTGGGCCTTTTCCAGCGCCTTCAACTGCTCCATGCCGTCGCGGCACACATTGCGCGCCGCCACCCTGGCCTTCTCGGCATATTGATGGGCGACCTTGACCAGTTCCTTGCGGCGGTCCTGGGTCAGGTCGGGCATGCGCAGCCGGATGACCTGGCCCTCGGTCTGCGGATTGAGCCCTAAGTTCGAGGCCTTGATGGCTTTCTCGACCGCAATCACCAGCCCGCGGTCCCAGACGTTGATCTGCAACAGCCTGGCCTCGGGGACGGTGACCGAGGCGACCTGGGCCAACGGCATGTGGGCGCCATAGGCGTCGACGTGGATGGGCTCGAGGAGCGTTGCCGAGGCGCGTCCGGTACGAAGCCCGCCGAAATCGTGGCGCAGCGCGTCGACGGCACCGTGCATGCGGCGCTTGATGTCCTGGGCGTCAAAGGGGGCTGGAGGTGCCATTCATGTCAATCCTTCGTGACAGTCGTAAAAAGCCCCTGGCCGTTCAGCACGTCGCGGACGGCGCCGGGTTTGCGGATCGAGAACACCACTACCGGAATCCCGTTATCCCGCGCAAGGGCAATGGCTGCCGGATCCATGATGCGCAGGTCTTTCGCCAGGATTTCGTTGAAGGTGACGGTTTCGTAGCGCCGGGCGGTGGCATCGGTCTTGGGATCGGCGGAATAAACGCCGTCGACGGAGGTGCCCTTCAGCAGCGCATCGCATTGCAGTTCGGCGGCGCGCAAGGCCGCACCCGTATCGGTGGTGAAGAAGGGAAGGCCCGTACCCGCCGCGCAGATGATGATGCGGCCCTGCTCCAGATGGTGGATGCCCTTGGAATGGGAATAGGTCTCGCAGACGGTGGGCATGGCGATGGCCGAGAGGACGCGGGCATCTATGCCTTTGCGGCTCAAGACCCCCTGCATGGCCAGCGCGTTCATGACGGTGGCCATGATGCCCATGTGATCGGCCGACACCCGGTCCATGCCCTTGGCCGCCCCCGCCAGCCCGCGGAAAATGTTGCCACCGCCGATCACCAGGGCGATCTGCGTGCCGTTCGAGGCGCAAGCGATGATCTCATCGGCCATGCGGCCCACGGTTTCCAGGTCGATGCCATAGGGCTGGCCGCCCATCAGGACTTCGCCGGAGATTTTAAGGAGGATGCGCTTGTAGGGGGGTGGGGGCATGGAGAAATCCAACAGCGGGAATATGGCGCGATGATGCTGTCTTCAATAGCCGCCGGAATCTGATTCGTCTCAAGCCGTTCCGGGCGGCGGCGCGGTTCCACTGGATGGTGGCCAGCCGCTGCCGCGTGGCGGTCTCCACACGGCCGAGAACCGCCTCGATCTCCGAACCGGCCGGCAATTGGGGGCCGCAATGCCGACTCCAATACTCGTGGAACAGAACCAAGTTTCGCACAATTCCAACAATGCACAAATCGATGATACAAGGTGCCCCGAAGGGGCGGATGACGGCCTACGTCTCAGACATGTCATCGGTCAAAGATTTCTTACTTACTTCCTCAGCCTTCTCCACCAGTACCTGATGGATTGCCACTCAGGTGTTCATCATGTCATCTGGCAGTTCTGGCGCATCATCAGGTGCATCTAAGAGCCGATCAATTGCTTCACGCAAATCGGCTGGATCATTCAAGAAGAGCTTCCGAATGTCATTGGCTGAATCCTTCAGCCACGCGGCAATGGCCTTGCTCAGCCCTGTTTCATCCGCGATGTCCTCGCCGACCTTCTTACCTATTCCGGCAACAACACTGCCGGAAAATAGCACCATGAATCCGCGCCTCGACACCGAGAATCCGCCTCGCGTCAGGCTCTTGGTTCCCTCTACAGCAAGGCCGCCTGCCTTCGATGCCTGCTCGCCACTTCCTTTGGCAGTATTGAGAGCCAAGAGCATCATCGACTTGGTTGACTTCTCCAAGACATGCCGTCGGTCTTCGGTCCGATGCAGGATCGCTGAAACGGCATCCAAAGCATCGGGCCGCGCATTATAGGCCCGATATTCTTCATCAAGGCGCCGGGCATTGGGCAACAGGCGCACCCATGTGCCAAGACGGGCAACAGCCGCCTCAAGTGCCCGGCGATCGTCAGCTTCAAGAAGAGGCCGCAGACTTTTTTCACCCTGCGCACGATTGAGAGAGTCTTCAACCAAGTGCTCACCGAGCGCCAGCGACAGATTCCAGATTTCGACATCGAGTTTCAATACGTCTTCGATTGGCCGATCAAGCAGTTCAATCAAACTCACTGAGTCGTCGGAACAATCCTTGTGAGAATTCGCGAGACGCGGCGCTCGATCCGAGAGTCTTCGGACATATTTCTGAACATCTGGAAGCATTCGCAAAGCGAGTGGATCGGTTCCTTGATCGCCTTCGACAAAATTGAGAGCCAATCCACTCGCACCAACAACCACGGCAGGATGTAGCGGTTTCTACAACAGCGTCTTCAGGGCGTCTTGCGTGGCACCCGCACTCTTTTGACTATCGGATCGCCCCGCAATCTCCTCTTCCTTCTTCATGATCAACGCGTTGACATGGGCCGAGCCTTTCTTCCAGTCCGCTTCGCTTTCGAGCGTCACCCGGTAGATGTCGAGTTCCGCACCGCCTGGCGTGGGGCGGCCCTCGAGAATGGCTTCGTACCAGCGAATCCAGACATCCCAGTTTTCGGCTGCAAGAAACAGTTGGTCGCGCAAATCCATCCAGAGTCTATGGAACTCCTGCGGAGGTCTGCGAAATCCTTTTCTTGGGTCAGAAAGCCACAAGGGTTGTTTAGCGAGCGACACAGGACCGCTTCCCTCAATGAGAAATTTGGCGTCGGCAGCGGCCGCGTCGGTGGTGGTGTAAGTGGCTGCGATGGCCGCAGGAGTGGCTGCGGCAGCGAATCCTGCGGCGTAAACTGCATCGGAGGCGGCGTGGGCTACAAAAGCAGAGTCGGCAGATGAAGCAGCATAAGTGATGGCAGCAGCGACTGCGGCAACGACTGCGGCGCGCGCAACCCCATTCCTCTCATAATTACTAGCTCTTCTTACGCCGTCAAGCGCGTCGTCCGGGCGCAATATTTTGGTATTTTGTGAGTGCCTTGAAATAGCCAGAGACAACGATAAGGCACGAAAAATCGGTAGGTGCACTGAATTGAACACCTCCTTACTAATGCTTCTAGCTGCAAGAAACGGTAGCATTCGCAAGGCTGCGCGGCCTGCGATCACAATACTTGTCTCGCGCGCCTGAGTCTTTAGCCATGCCTCCATGACTTTTCGGGTGTTTAGTTCATCCATAGTTGCTGCCAACTCCTTCAAACGGCAGCATGATGACCCAGCGCTAGGAAATCAAGCGGCGGTCTTGGCGATATGCCACTCGACGGTCAGGCCCGCGGCCGTCGCGAGGATCATCAACGCATCGAGGCTGAACTTGTCGATACGCCCGCGCAGCAGGTCATTCATGCGCGGCTGCGTCACGCCGAGCCGCTTGGCGGCTTCGGCTTGCGTGAGCCTCCAGCCGTCAACGGCGTCCCGGATAGCGATCATCAATTCCGACCGGGCTTTCATGTTGGAAGCCTCGGCGGGAGAATTTTCCAGAGCGTCCCAGATGCTGTCGAAACGGCCTTCGGTCATCGTCTCTCTCTCCGCACGCCATCGGGAAATGACCGCACATCTTCAAGGGAAACGCCGATGAAGGACACAGGCTTCACGTGGGTCTTGTACCGACGGTCGAAAGTGTTGACCCATCCCAACCCAAAATGTCATCCCGGCGAAAGCCGGG
>JANPCA010000339.1:0-2836 GCA_031430715.1 Hyphomicrobiales bacterium
GCTTTGATTCTGCTAGCGGCTCTCGGGTTTGCTAGTTCGAATGCAAATGCCCAAGCCATCAACGTCCGCCACAACGTAGCAGCAATAAATCAAGGAAAAGGCGATCTTTGCTGGGCAGCCGCGACTGCGATGCTCTTGAACTGGAAGGTGCCTGGCCTGCATACAATGCAATCTATTGCTACTCAGGGCGGACCCGAGTTTGTCATTCTGTATAACAACGCGCTGAATAACGCGTCTCCCTCGGAAATATCATTAGACCAAGAGAAGAGGTTATATGTTAAACTTGGACTGACTGTTGTCGTCGGCGTAAACCCGACCATTGCCGGATGGCGAAATCTCCTTATTGTGAAAGGCCCCCTGCATGTGACCATAAAGCCAAATTCTGCTGGTGCCATGTTGCACGGCGTATTGATTACTGGATTAGTAGGAGACGGTACCGAAAGTGGTACGCAAATATTCTACAACGATCCGGCAACGGGGGCGCAGATTAACAAGAAATTTTCTGATTTTGCTGCGTTGTACGAGGGCGCCGCAGGCTGGACTAATAACATTATCCACAATCCATAATCAGATGCAGAGTTCAGATTTATATAATTCGCTGGAGCGGCGCGCTTTGCTAGTTTGGCCCTTGTAATACCAACGGCCCTCACACCTGACCGCTATGCGCCCACAGGCGCATTCCGATTGAGGTGATGACGTCTGGGCTGTCGGTGAGGCGCCTCCAGGCCTCGCATGCGGCGTCGATGATGTCGTTGTAGGTTTCGAAGACGCGGTTGGAGAGGTAGTTCGCCCGAAGATACTGCCAGATGTTCTCGACGGGGTTCAGCTCCGGGGAGCGCGAGGGCAGCAGCATCGGGGTGATGTTCTTCGGCCAGACGAGATCGCCTGCGATGTGCCATCCCGCCCGGTCGAGCAGCAGCACGGCATGCGCGCCCTTGGCGACGTGGAGGGATATCTCGTCGATGTGGAGTTGCATCATCTCGGTGTCGGCGAAGGGCAGCGCGAGAGCCGCGCCGACGCCTCTGGCCGGACAGATCGCGCCGAAGATGTAGGCGTTCTCGTAGCGCTGGTCGGCAGGCTGGAGCGGGCGCGTCCCCTTGCGCGCCCATTGCCGGACAAGGCCGTTCTTCTGGCCGATGCGGGCCTCGTCCTGGAACCAGATCTCGATCTTCTTCGTGCGCGTCACGCCCTGGAGGTGGGCGGCGAGCGTGCGGGCGAAGTTTTTTTATAAGCCTCGATGACCTCGCCATCCTGCTTCGGGTGCCGCGGGCGGGCGCTGATGTGGGAGAAGCCCAAGGCCTACAGAAGCTTGCCGAAGGTCCGCTCGTGGGAGTAGTTCCCGTAGCGCTCGGCGCTCACCTGCCGCAGCTCGACACGGCGCCAGCGCACCACGCCATGCACGGCGCGGTCAGGACCGGTCTCCACGATCTGCGCCAGTTCCTGCTGCTGCGCCTTGCTCAGGCGGCGCGGGTTGCCGGGGCGGCGGTTGTCCTTCAGCCCATCGGGGCCGAACGCGTTGAACCGGTGCGCCCAGTCCCTGAGCGTCTGCCGGTCCATGCCGCCGATCTTCGCGGCCTCCGCCCGGCTCATCCCGTCCAGCACTGCCGCGATCGAGAGCAGCCGTCGGCTCTGGTTCGCGTTCTTGCCCGATGCCGCCAACCGGCGAAGCTCGGCGGGCGTATGGCTCGGCTTGATCTCGACAACTTTCGGCATGGCGCGTGTCCTCCACGCACCTTGAATCACACCGCAATCAATCTGGGAATCCCCGTCGAGTCACGTCAGCAGGCCGTTGGTATAACATGGCCCATGGTCAAAGGCCATGATGCCGCTAGATCGTCGCAGCATACGTCTCCTTCGTCTTGATGACGAAGCGCCGCGACGAACCGGGCAAGGCGGAGTCAGAGACGCGGGCACGCGCCGCCAGCGGCGGGCGGCGGGGGAGCCGGTTTTCTGACGGATTGCGTGAGCCTTTCAAATGAACATCCGGGGGATCGCCTATCCTTGAGGCCGGCCAAGCTGGTCGTATCATGGGAAGTCAGAGTTCGTGTTTTGACTCAACGGTGCCGCAACCAAAATCCCGCGCGACGGCTCGATGCCGGTAGGCGGGACGGCGCGACAGAAGCCACGGTGAAGACCGGGCGCGAAACACTGGAGGTTCCAGCCCGGCCTTCCGTCAGTCATGATGCCATGCTCACTCGGCGGCGATCAACGCCTCTGTGCTGCCGGTCTGTCCACCTTCATCATCGGAAGCCTGCGACGGGTCGGCATCACCGATATTTGCACCGTCGCCCGTCCCATCACCGTCCGATGCCGCTTCTGCCGCCTCCGTTTCGCTCGTCGTGGCAACGGTGGCGGTCTGGATGCGCAGCGCCGGGGGCATCCAGCCCTTGCCCTGCAGGGCTTCCTGCGCCGTCAGCACCGCCTCGGCTTTCGGCAACCCGAGGATCGCTGCAGCGATTTCCGGCGCGCATCCCGCCTCGGTGACGGCTGTCGCCATCATCTTCTTGGTGATGCGTTTGAGGAAGGCTTCGCTTGGGCTGAACCATACCACCATATCGAGCGACACAGCCTCCGCGATCCGGTCGGCGGGGTAGTTCGGCTTGCTGTCGAAGCGAACCGCGTCCAGCTGATCGGCCACGCAAATTGCCAGGACGTCCAGCAAGCTCTTGCGGGAGGCCGCGAGGCACCAAGCCAGAAGCTCGGCGCGATCCGCAGGCAGCTTGGCCTGCACCTTCTCCTGCGCCTCCGAAAGCGCCGTGAAGGCGGCGGCGTTGTCCGGATCGATCTTGGCGCTGGCATGGCCCTGCTTCATCGAGCTGATGCGGATCAGGCTGTC
>JANPCA010000340.1:0-2089 GCA_031430715.1 Hyphomicrobiales bacterium
GACGGCTCCGGCCAAGATCGACGAATGGGCGCTCCATGCCTACGCTGATGGCGAGATCGGCGACGACCAGAAAGCCGAGATCGAGGCTTTTCTGGCGGGCGACGAACCGTCCGCCCGCCTGGTCGAAGCTTGGCAGCAGCAGAAGCGGGCCCTCCGTCAGGCTTTCGATAACGTTCTGGATGAATCCGTTCCGGCCAGCCTGACGGCGGCGCTGAACAATGGCGGCTCCTGGCACGCCCGGCCCTATCTTGCCATGGCGGCGGCGCTGCTCCTCCTTCTGCTTGGCGGTGCCGGCGGCTGGTTCATGGCCAATGAGGCGGGAGGTCCTGGCCTCCGTGCGATTGCCGACCAGGCCATCACCGCCCATCGCATCTATACCGCCGAAGTCCGCCATCCGGTCGAAGTGGGAGCCGCCGACCGCGCCCACCTGCAGACATGGCTGACAAAACGCATCGGCGAGGGTTTCATCATCCCGGACTTGGACGCGGAAGGTTACGTGCTGCTCGGCGGCCGCTTGCTCACCGCCAACGACAAGCCCGCCGCGCAATTGATGTTCGAGGATGCCAGCCGCAAACGCATCACCGTCTTCTTCGCCTCCGACCCCAGCAACCACGAGACGGCCCTTCAGGTTGAAAGAAAGGGCAATCTGATCGCCTGCTACTGGCTCGACGGCAAACTCGGCTTCGTGGTGGCGGGCGAGATGGACCTGGATGTCATGATGAAGCTGGCGAACGTCATTTATGATCAGTTGGAAAGTTGATCAGTCCATCACTTCGAAATGGGCTTCCGTCGTGATGCCGTTGTTGATCGGCAGCAAGTCCTGCGGGCAGGCGGAGAACACCATGATGACATCCATCTCGGCGCGGAACACCACATGGTCGCCGGGTTTGCACAGGCAATTGCCCCAATCCAGCCCGCCATCCTGGCGCCATGGAATATTCATGAAGGTGTTGAGCGAGGCCGGGCAGTAGGGCAAGAAAATCCCCAGTTCCATCAGGCCGCCATGCATGTTGTCGCGGCAATTGTCGTGGTAGGCGGTGCAGCCAAGAAGACCGTAGCGCTCGTTGTCGCAAGGCGCGATCAGCGTATCGTGGCGGCCGGGCGAAGTGTCCCCGGTCAGCGTCAGGATCGGACGGCGGCGATTGGTCACCATGACATCGCCCACCACCGGATAGAGCCTCGACCAATAGGCCCGGCAATGTTCCATGCCCATGAACTCGCGCAGGTCGCCGCCGTTGAAGGCCCAGGTATCGACGATCTGGTTGCCGTGCGTGTTGACGATCTTGACCGATTGGCCTTTGCTGATGCGCACCGCCCGTCCACGCCGTGCCGGAATTGTCTGAAGCTGGCCCATGTGTTTAACTTGTCCTTCAATTATGCGGTGGAAACAGCGATGAACCATAGTCAGGACCGTATGGAAATCAACAAGCGCAACGCGATGGCCTTCTATGACCTGATGTTCAATCAGTGCCGCCCGGCCGAAGCCATCGCCGCCTACGTGGGTGACGTCTATGTTCAGCACAATGCCGAAGTGGCCGACGGCAAGGACGCTTTCATCGATTATTTCACCCGCATGGCGGCGGAATACCCGGGAAAACGCGTCGAGTTCAAACGCGCCATCGCCGAGGGCGACTACGTGGTCCTGCACTGCCGCCAGACCTGGCCGGGCCTTCCCGACTATGCCGGAATCGATATTTTCCGCCTCGATGACAGCGCCAAGATCGTCGAGCACTGGGACGTGCTGCAGACCGTCCCTGAGAAGATAGCCCATGGCAACGGCATGTTCTGAGCTGATTGCGGGGGCCGGGGCACACTGCTAGAAGCCCTCCAAACCTCGATTGGACGGCTTGAGCCCATGGACGACAAACCTAAGAAGACCGACCGCTACCGCGACACCGTGTTCCTGCCCAAGACCTCCTTCGCCATGAAGGCGGGCCTGCCCCAGAAGGAGCCGGAATTCCTCAAGCGCTGGGCGGCGATGGACCTCTTCAAGATGCTCCGTGAACAGAGCGCCGGGCGTCCGAAATATGTGCTTCATGATGGCCCCCCCTATGCCAACGGCCACCTCCATATCGGCCATGCGCTGAAC
>JANPCA010000341.1:0-4357 GCA_031430715.1 Hyphomicrobiales bacterium
CCGCAGCCCGACGGCCCGAGAATCGACAGGAACTCGCCGGATTTGACCGCGAGATTATTGTCCTCCACCGCGGCGGTCGCGCCGAAGTGCTTGCTGACATTGCGGAACTCGATGACGCTTTGATTGTCCGGCACATTACCGCCATGAAACGATTGTGCATCACGTTCCATCAGCCGGATGGCCTTGTCAATCCGCCTTGCACGCTGCGCCGGGTGACACATCAAGACGGAACACGCGGTCATCGGCCGCCATCGGCACGTCAAGCATAGTGGGCCTGATGCCTTCCTCGCCATCGCCGGCCAGCAGCATGAGACTGTTGCCCGCCGTGCGGCGCAGGCGGAAGCCGCCGTCGCAGTGCAGCTGATAGCCGTCCGCCGCACAGCTGACGCCGCGGGCATGGGTCTTGCCCTTGCGCGTCTTGAAGGACAGCAGCACATCGACATGCGCGTAGGGGTGGCTGCCGGCCTCGCGGTCGACGGTTACCGGCCCCGCGATGGTCAGCGCCATGGCCGTCACGTTCTGCTTCGGATGCTTGGCCAGGTGCGCCTTGTCATAGACCCGCGCCAGGCAGCGCCAGCCGTCGTCGTCGATACGCTGGCGCAGCGGCGGCAGGCCCTTGACGAAGGCGGGTTTCACTTGAGCGTCGAGCGAGCGGCACTCATCAATATTTGCTTTCTTGAAGGTAAAACTGCCGCCGGCTTCCACGGGCGTCATCCTGCGCCCGCTGCCGGTATCATCGGGATCGCCGCAGCTCTCGTTCAAGGCCAGCCCGCTACTGTCCTTGCCGAAGTGAGCCTCGATGTCCTGGCCCTTCAGCGCCGCAGCGAAGCCGCCGCCGTCGCATTCGACCCCGCAGGACACGCGGTCACTGTCCTCCGAATAAGAGCACTCGAGCCTCTGCGCATAGAGGATGGGCTTGTCGCTGAAGCGGGCGGTGAGATCGGTCCAGTTGCCGTTGGTACCGGAGAGGTCGAAGGCGATGGCCTCCTGGCGCGTGAATTCAACCGACTCCTTCAACGGATCGGGATCGAACAGCCGGTACATCTGGATGGCGGTGAGCTTCTGCCCCTTCTTCATGTCAGAAGGCTTGAAGGCAGCGCTGTAACAGACCTCTTCGCCCAATGGGAACATGGCCGTCACCTGCGGCGGCACGGTGGGCGCATCCTGGGCATGAGCGGCGGAAGCGAGAACAAGCAGGAAGGCGAAAGCGGAGAGGCGCATGTCGTGTGGTCTCCGGTGACAGGTGCCGTCTCAAGCTATCTGCCGCGGGCCGCGCGTCAAGGGCCACCCTTGCATTCCCGCCCCCTTTCCTTCATAAGCCGCCTCGCCGATAGGCATCTGGCTGGTGGCTTAACGGAAGGGGCGCGAAAGCGTCCAGGGGTTGAACCCCGTCTTCCCGTGTCTCCGCTCTTTCGTTTGACCGGTCTTTCGAGCCTTTATCCTGGTTCGAAAGAGGCTCTGCGCTGGATGTTGATCGCTGAAACGAAACGTTTGAAAGGCTATACACACATGGCTCTCTATGAGCACGTTTTCCTGACGCGTCAGGATGCGGCCCCGGCCCAGGTCGAGGCGCTGACCGAACAGTACAAGGGCATCATCGCGGCTGGCGGCGGTAAGGTGACCAAGTCCGAATACTGGGGCTTGAAGTCGCTCACCTACCGGGTGAAGAAGAACCGCAAGGCCCACTACACGCTCTTCAACATCGACTCACCCTCGCCCGCCGTCATCGAGATGGAACGCCAGATGTCGATCTCGGAAGACGTGATCCGCTACATGACGGTGAAGGTCGAGGCCCTTGAAGAAGGCCCCTCCGCCCAGATGCGCCGCCGCGAGGACCGCGAGCGCCGCGACGACCGCAATGACAACCCCGTCGAGACGGAGGCCAACTGATGTCCGCTCCGCAAGCCCGCCGGCCGTTTTTCCGCCGCAAGAAGAGCTGCCCCTTCACCGGCGATAACGCGCCCAAGATCGACTACAAGGATGTGCGCCTGCTGCAGCGCTATATTTCCGAGCGCGGCAAGATCGTGCCGAGCCGCATCACCGCGGTGTGCGCCAAGAAGCAGCGCGAACTGGCCCGCGCCATCAAGCGTTCGCGCTTCCTGGGCCTGCTTCCCTATGTGCTGAAGTGAGGAGATAGAACATGGATATCATTCTTCTCGAACGCGTGCCGAAGCTTGGCGCCATGGGCGAAGTGGTTAAGGTCAAGGATGGCTATGCCCGCAACTTCCTGCTGCGCCAGGGCAAGGCACTGCGCGCCACCGACGCCAACAAGGTCAAGTTCGAACGCGAGCGCGCAGCTCTTGAGGCCCGCAACGCCGAGCGCCGCGCGGCGGCCGGCAACGAGGCGCAATCGCTGCAGGGGAAAAGCTTCACGCTCATCCGTCAGGCCGGCGAATCGGGCCAGCTTTATGGTTCCGTCAGCCCCCGCGATATCGCCGAGGCGGCAAGTGCCGTGGGCGTCACGGTCGACCGCAACCACATCGTGCTGGCCTCACCGATCAAGACCATCGGTGTTTACACGGTCACGGTCACGCCACATCCGGAAGTGGAAGTCACCATCACGGTGAACGTCGCCCGCTCGGCCGAGGAAGCCCTGGCCCAGGGCCGCGGTGAGGATCTGAAAGGTCCAGCATCGGACCGCGCCGAAATCCGCGCCGCGGCGGAAGCGCTGTTCGAACAGGAAGCGGGCGAGGAAGACGAACACTGAGAACCGTCTCCACTGGAAATTGCAAAAGGGGTTGCCGCAAGGCAGCCCCTTTTTGCATGGCCGTTAACCGTGCGCATTCTAGCCCCTTGCGCATTGAAAAAACTTGTTATTAAACTTTCGTTAATATTGGGGTAGGGCTCAGCCGCCTGTCCAGGCACGGGCTATGGGCCGGGAGTGCATCATGTATGAGCTTCTGGATCGCGCGTTGAAATTTGTGGTCAGGACGGGCAACCTGCACGTCACCGACCCAGGCGGCACCATCCACGTCTATGGCGACGGAACTGGCGTGCCCGCCGGCTTCGCCGTCAAGACCGCCGCCGTGGCGAGGCGCATCGCCATCGACGCCGACCTCCATATTGGCGACTGCTACATGGACGGCAGCTTCCAAATCACCAGGGGCACGCTCTCCGAGGTCTTGGCCCTCCTCATGGCCAATGCCGATGCCTATTCCCTGCCGCGCGTGGCGCGTGGCATTTACAAGGTGCGCAAGATGATCAAGCGCATCGACCAGTATAATCCCGAAGGCAAGGCCAAGACCAACGTCGCCCATCACTATGACCTGTCGGGCCAGCTCTACGATCTCTTCCTCGACCGCGACCGGCAATATTCCTGCGCCTATTTCGAAACCGACGACGGCTCGCTGGAAGAAGCCCAACTGGCCAAGAAGCGCCACATCGCCGCCAAGCTTAATGTCAAGCCCGGCATGAAAGTGCTCGACATCGGCTCCGGCTGGGGCGGCCTTGGCCTCTATCTCGCCGAGGTCTGCGGTGCCGAGGTGACAGGCGTGACGCTCTCGGAGGAACAGCACAAGCTGTCGAACGAGCGCGCCTGCCAGCGCGGTATTGACGGCCGCGCCCAGTTCAAGCTCATGGACTACCGCCACCTCGACGAGAAATTCGACCGCATCGTCTCGGTCGGCATGTTCGAGCATGTGGGGATTGGCCACTACCGCGAATTCTTCACGAAGGTGCGGAGCCTTCTGGCCGATGACGGCGTGGCGGTGCTGCACTCGATTAACCGCTCGGACGGCCCCGGCGCCACCAGCGCCTGGGTGAAGAAATATATTTTCCCCGGCGGCTATATCCCGGCCCTGTCGGAAGTGCTGCCGCACATCGAGCGCGTCAAGCTCTATGTCACCGACATCGAAATCCTGCGCCTGCACTATGCCAAGACCATCCACGAATGGGGGTTACGCTTCGCCGCCAACCGCGAGCGCGCCAAGGAACTCTACGACGAACGCTTCTGCCGCATGTGGGAATTCTATCTGGCCTCCTCCGAAATGGCCTTCCGCCACGCCGGCATGAACAATTTCCAGATCCAGTTCGCCAAGAACCAGCACGCCCTGCCCTTGACGCGCAACTACATGTTCGAAGAGGAAGAACGCCTGCGGGCGATTGACTCGCGCAGGCCGAGGTTCAAGTCGGTGCCGGCGGAGTGACAGATGAATCGTGACTACCTCATTGAAGAATATGGAAAGCTACGCAGCAAAATTGAACTTCACATAGGAGAAACTAGGCCGTGTGGACGAATTGGATCAAGTTGAATCCTGCGGCGAGCGCTACGAATGAGCCGAAGTTCGTTGCGGTCTTCTCGCAGCGGAGGGCGATACGCTTGAAGCGTTTGAGCTTGCCGACGGCGATTTCGATGCGC
>JANPCA010000342.1:0-12018 GCA_031430715.1 Hyphomicrobiales bacterium
ACCGTGCCCAAGGACTTTCTGCTCCCCGGCACGGCCTATCAATGGGAAGTCCTGGCCATCGAGCCGAGTGGCAACCAGACGCTGTCGTCATCGGAGTTTTCGACGCAGTAAGTAACCGCGGCGGCCGTGGTCCGTACAGCAGCACCTTTTCCTTCTCCACCCGAAGGGTGGGGAAGGTGGCGCGCGCTGCCTTCAGCGCGTGACGGATGGCGGCTTCGTGCCGCTGGCTCCGGCCCCACCCGTCAGTTGCTTTCGCAACTGACGCCCTCCCCGCTGCGCGAAGAGGGTTGAAGTGGGGCAAGTTTCTGCGCATTTCGTCCACACAACTTATCCCAGCCGCCGGAACCGCAGATACGCCGAGCCGCGCCCCTCTTTTCTGGCTTTCGCCTCATAGCGGGTCTCGATCCAGTCCAGGTAAGGCTCGCCCGCGTCGCCTTCCTCATGAAATCCTCCGTGTACGGAAATGTGCCGCCGCGTCCAGGCCACGTAATCTTCAATGTCGCTGGCGAACAGAAACAGGCCTTGAGGCCGCAGCACGCGGTGAATCGCGGCCAGCGTTCCGGCGTTGACAAACCGCCGCTCCGCGTGGCGGGACTTCGGCCACGGATCGGGATAGAGCAGATAGACACGCTCGAAAGCGCCTCCGGGCAGCACCTCAAGCAAGTAGCGCGCGTCATCATCATGGATGCGGATGTTGTGGAGTTGGGCCGCCTCGATCAGCGCCAGGAGCTTGGCCACGCCATTGACGAAGGGCTCGGCACCGATGAAGGAAATATCGCCATGAAGTCCCGCCTGATGCGCGATGTGCTCACCGCCGCCGAAGCCGATCTCCAGCCAGCGGCTTTCGCCCATGCCCTTCAGGGGATCGGCGAGATCAACCCTTAGGCCCGGCAGCAATTCCCGCATCAGAGAGGAATGATGACGTCGCAAGGATTTCCCCTTGCGCCGTCCGTAGAACTGGAATCTCTTTTCCGGTTGTCTCACTTCACCGCGGCTTTGAGCGCCTTGGCGAGATCGGTCTTCTCCCAGGAGAAGCCGCCGTCCTTATCCGCGGTGCGGCCGAAATGGCCATAAGCCGAGGTCCGCGCATAGATCGGGCGGTTGAGATTGAGATGCGTGCGGATGCCGCGGGGCGAGAGGTCCATGACCTTGGAAAGGGCCTTCTCCAACTTGGCTTCCGGAACCTTGCCGGTGCCATAGGTGTCGACATAGATCGACAGCGGCTGGGCCACGCCGATGGCGTAGGAGAGCTGGATGCAGCAGCGCTTGGCAAGGCCTGCCGCCACCACGTTCTTGGCCAGATAGCGCGCCGCGTAGGCGGCCGAGCGGTCGACCTTGGTCGGGTCCTTGCCCGAGAAGGCGCCGCCGCCATGGGGTGCCGCACCGCCATAGGTGTCGACGATGATCTTGCGGCCCGTCAATCCGCAGTCGCCATCGGGGCCACCGATGAAGAACTTACCCGTAGGATTGACGTGCCAGACCGTGTCCTTGGTGATCCAGCCCTTGGGCAGCGCCTTCCGGACATAGGGCTTCACCAGCTTCAGCACGTCGGCGGACGTGAGGCTCTCATCCACATGCTGGTGCGACACCACGATCTGGGTGGCCGCCACCGGCTTGCCGTTCTTGTATTCGACACTGACCTGGCTCTTGGAATCAGGCCCAAGGCCCGCTTCCTTGCCGCTCCGCCTGGCATCCGCCAGCAGTTTCAGGATGCGCTGGGCATAATAGATGGGGGCGGGCAACAGTTCCGGCGTCTCGTCGCAGGCATAACCGAACATGATGCCCTGGTCGCCGGCCCCTTCATCCTTCTTGTCGCCCGCATCGACCCCTTGCGCGATATCGGCCGACTGGCTGTGCAGCAGGATTTCGACCTTGGCGGTTTCCCAGTGGAAGCCCGCCTGGGCATAACCGATGTCCTTGATGGCAAGACGGGCCGCCGCCTCGATCTTCTCAGGCGTGACGCTCGAGGGCCCCCGGGTTTCGCCGGCAATCACCACCCGGTTGGTGGTGGCCAGCGTTTCACAGGCGACGCGCACGGCCCAAGGATCGAAGCCCTGGTCCAGCGCCTCGCGGTAGAAGAGATCGACGATCTCGTCCGATATCCGGTCGCAGACCTTATCCGGATGACCCTCGGACACCGACTCGCTCGTGAAGACATAGTTTTTTCTTGACATCTAATTCTCTCAACCCGCTCCGGAAGGGTGCGCTTTTGACAGCCTTGTCTTTGGCGGTCAAGCGGAGGACGCGGGCAAAGCAGCGGAATGCCTAATCCTTGGATTCGGAGATCAGCTTCGCAACGGTTGAAATCAGCTTGCGCTTGTTGGCGCTTGTGGCGTCGCGGAAGGCCTTGGCCAGATTGACGCCTTCGGCATTCATCAGCGACGAGAAGACCGTATCCTCCTCGCGGGCCTCGCCCAGACCGCCATGGCTTTCGACGCCGGGCAGGTCATCGAAAAAGAACTGCACCGCAACGCCGAGAACCTTGGCCGACATGTAGAGCCTGCTGGCGCTGATGCGATTGGCGCCCTTTTCATATTTCTGCACCTGCTGGAAGGTGATGCCCAGCAGTTCGCCGAGCTTTTCCTGGCTCATGCCAACCAGTTGCCGGCGCATGCGGATGCGGTTCCCGACGTGCACGTCGATGAAGTTCGGATCGCGTCTTGTCATTTCATTCCTCAGACCTGTTGCCCCCCGGTCTGATGCCTGTTCAACGGTCGCCGGCGCGTGATTGCCGACGGCCGCCTCTCGGGACACGATCACGAATAGTATACAAGTCGATCACGCGCAATTGATTTCAACCGTAAGGAATTGCTCTTGACGGGTTCAGCTTGTGCGAAGCTGTTGGCGGCCGATGACGGCACCCGCGGTCAGGATGATCACCAGAAACAAGGCCGTCAGATCACCCCAGCGGCCATAGAGGGTCACCGCAAGCGCCACCGGCAGGCCCGAGTCGATTACGCCCTGCGCCATCAATGGCAGGCGTTTGGCGTAACGTCCATAGGGATCGATCACCGCCGAAATTCCGGTATTGGCGGCCCTCACGACGGGCAGGCCCTGCTCGATGGCGCGCAGCCGTGTCTGGGCGAGATGCTGGTAGGGGCCCGTCGAGCGTCCGAACCAGCCATCATTGGTGACGTTGACGATGAAGCCGGGACGCTGGGTGGAGTCAATCAGGTCATGCGGAAAAATCGCCTCATAGCACACCAGCATGGCTGCGCTGGGCGCGCCCGGAACGGCGATCGTCCGCGGGCCCGGGCCTGCCGCGAAACTCCCCGGAACTGTGACGACCCTGCGAAATCCTAAAGGCTCAAGCAGGGATTCGAAGGGCAGGAATTCGCCGCCCGGCACCAGCCGCCACTTGTCGTAGCGCGCCACGGGTTGGGCCTCTCCGTCAAAAACGATGATGCTGTTATGGACCTTGCGCCCGGCCCCGTCAGCGGTCTCCGGGTCGCGGCGGATCGATCCGGTGATCAGGACGGTGCGCCCGCCCAGCATCGGTGTCAGTTCGGTCTTGGCAAACTGGCTCTCGTCGATCAGGAACGGCACGGCGGATTCGGGCCAGATGACATGGGTTGCACCGCCGATGCCTTCCGGATATTCCGGCGTTGGCGCCATGGAGAGACTCTTCAACGTGTCGAAAATGTTGCGCGCATTGCTTTCGCGCCATTTCTGTTCCTGGCCGATATTGGGCTGCACAATGCGCAAGGCAACGCCCGGCACCAGATCGCCGCGGGCCTGGTCAAGGCGCAGGGCGCCGAACCCCCATGCCAGCGGCAGCAGCGCCAGAAGAGCTGCGGCGATCAGTTTAGGCGTGCGGCTCCCCGACAACAAAACGGAGGGCAGTCCAGCCCACAGCACGATCAGGACGCTGAGGCCAGTCATGCCGGTGACCGAAGCCAGTTGCGCCAGGCCGCCCATGCCGTCCGCCGCCAGCCCGGGTGCGGCCCAGGGAAAGCCGGTCAGCAGATGGCCGCGCAGCCATTCGGCCGTGCCCAGCGCCACGGCGAGGAACAGCACCAGTGGCAGACCCGCTACCCCCAACCGCTTCGCCACAACTGCCGCCAGCCCCCAGTAGAGCGCCATGCCGCCCGCCAGTGCCCCCAGCATGAAGGGCATCATCCACAGATAGGTCGCGGCGTCGATCAGGAAGGCAAAACCGATCCAGTGAAAGGCCAGCGCGAAATAGCCGGAGCCGAAGGCCCAGCCGGGGCCGAAGCCGCTTCCCTTGCCACTTTCGAGCAGCAACAGAAAAACCGGAAAGGCCACGAACAGCATGGGCCACAGGTTGAGGGGCGGCATGGAGAGTGCGGCCGCGGCGCCTGCCGCGACAGCCAATCCATAGCGTCTGAAACCGCTCAATCCCGCTATGCGCCGTGCCATCCGAATCATCTGGGCGGCACTATAGGTGACGGCCGGAGCCTCTGATACAAATGTGGCTCCTGACAGGAGCCGAGCCCATGAATACGGACATGATCTTGATCGAGCATCTGCCCTTCGAGACCGATGCCGGGATTGCGGCGCGCGCCGCCATCGGCCTCCTGGTGCTGGCCACCGATTTCACCATCGAACACGAATGGCGCGCCATCATGACCGGCCTGCCGGGCGTGGCGCTCTATGAAAGCCGCATTTTGAATGACGCGCAAATCACGCCCGAAACGCTGCGCGCCATGGAACCGCGCATCGCCGCCGCCGCCGGCGTCATCCTGCCAGGCGCAAAACTCGATGTCGTCGCCTATAGCTGCACCTCCGCATCGATGGCGATCGGCGAGGAGAAGGTCTTCGGCCACATCCGTTCCGTCCGCCCCGGTGCGTCCTGCACCACCCCGATCACCGCCGCCTTCGCCGCCTTCAAGGCGCTGGGGGCAAGACGCATCGGCGTGCTCACCCCCTATCGTGGCGACGTCAACCGCATCGTCGCGGATTACATCAAGGCGCGCGGCTTCGAGGTTCCCGTCTTCGGCTCTTTCAACGAGCAGAACGACGGCGTGGTCAGCACCATCACCCCGGCCTCGATCCGGCAGGGGATCGAGACCATCGTGGCAAAGTCGCAAGTCGACGCCATCTTCGTCTCCTGCACCTCGATGCGTTTGGCCGAGGCGGCCCGTGAGATCGAAGCCGGTATCGGCATTCCTGTCACCTCTTCGAACCACGCCATGGCCTGGCATGCGCTACGGCTGGCGGGCGTGAATGACGTGATGCCGCGATGGGGCAAGCTGTTCGAGTTGCAATTGGCGTGACGCCCGGAAAGAGCTCTTACTTCCTCCGCTTCGCCACATCCTCGGCCATCGAACACAGAATCTCGAACATCATGACCACGCCCGCATAGGCTGTCATGCCCGAGGGATCGAACGGCGGCGAAACTTCCACCACGTCCGCACCCACGATGTGCAAACCCCTCAGTTCACGGAGCATCGCTTGAGCCTGGAAGGTGGTGAAGCCGCCAACCTCCGGCGTGCCGGTGCCCGGCGCATAGGCGGGATCGAGCATGTCGATGTCGAAGCTCACGTAAGTGGGACCATCACCGACGATCTGGCGCGCCTCCGCCATGACCGCCTTGGCGCCCTTCTCCATCGCCTCCTCGATACGCACCAGCCGCACGCCCATCTTGGCGCCGTATTCGAAATCATCGAGGTCATACATGGAGCCGCGAAGGCCGATCTGGATCACCCGCTTGGGATCGAGCACGCCTTCCTCGATGGCCCGGCGGAAGGGCGTGCCATGGGTATACTTGAAGCCGCCGAAATAGCCGTCATAGAGATCCGTATGGGCATCGAAATGGATCATGCCCACCGGCGCTTTTTCCCCAACCGCGCGCAGCACCGGTAACGAGCAGAGATGATCGCCGCCCGCTGACAAGGGCCGGATGCCCCTGGCCACCAACTTCTTGAAATAAGTCTCGACGCGGCTCAGCGCGTCATCGACATTGGCCGGGTTCACCGGGCAGTCGCCGAGGTCCGCCACATTGGCAAGCTCATAGGGAACGATGTGCATGGTCTGGTGCATGCGCCGCACCATCGAGGACTGATCGCGCATCTGGCGGGGGCCATGGCGCGGCCCCGGCCGGTTGGTGGTGCCGCCATCCCAGGGGATGCCGACCAGGCCGATGTCGATATCCGTCGCTTCCTCGAGCGGCACATGCGGCAGCCGCATGAAGGTGGCGATGCCGCCGAAGCGCGGGGTGACGAGGCCGGAGACGGGCTGGTTGAAGGGGGCCATTCAGTTCCTCAAGGTTTGACAACCAGCTGGCGCGGCGTCTGGCACAGACACTCCGCCCCCGATGGCGTGATCAGGATCGTTTCCGACAATTCCAGCCCGCCATCGTCGAGCCACAGGGCGGGCATGAAGTGCAGTGTCATGTTGGGCCGGAGCACGGTTCGGTCGCCGCGCCGGATGGAGAGGGTGCGCTCGCCCCAGTCGGGCGGATAGGACAGGCCGATCGAATAGCCGGCGCGTGACTCCTTGCTGAAGCCAAGCTTCTGCAAGGTGCCGAAGAAGGCCTCCGCCACCTCGCCGCAGGTCGTGCCCGGCATGCACTTGTCGAGGCCCGCCTCAGTCGCCTCAAGCACGGCTTTTTCCGCGTCGAGGAATTTCCGCGGCGGCTTGCCCAGATAGACGGTGCGCGACAGGGGCGCGTGATAGCGCCGGTAGCAACCGCCAAGTTCAAAGAATGTGCCCTCGTTGTTCTGGAAGGGCCGGTCGTCCCAGGTGAGATGCGGGGCCGTGGCATCGAGGCCGGACGGCAGCATCGGCACGAAGGCACAATAGTCGCCCCAATGGCCATCGGCGCCAAGGATCGCCTGTTTCTGGATTTCGGCAACGAGAACATTCTTGGGCAGTCCCGGCTCCACCAGTTCGACGACCTTGGCATGCATGGCGTCGACGATCCTGGCGGCGCGGCGGATGAATTCCACCTCGTGGTCGCTCTTGACGATCCGCTGCCAGTTGACGATCCCCGTGGCATCGAAGAACTTCGCCGCCATCAGATGCGATTGCAGCGTCTCGTAAGCTCTCGCCGAGAACCAGTAATTGTCCATCTCGACGCCGATGCGCGCCCCGGCCCAGCCACGCTCCGCAATGACCCGCGAAAGCTGCTCCATCGGATGGCGCTCGGGGTTCTGCACATAAAAGTCGGCATAGCCCACGATATTGTCAGGGCCCATGAACACCGTGCGCCTGGCGCCATTGCCATCCATGCCGCGGCCCCACCAGATAGGCTCGCCTTCAAGACTCAAGAGCACCGCCTGATGCACGTAAAAGGACCAGCCGTCATAGCCCGTCAGCCACGACATGTTGGACGGGTCCGACACGATGATGAGATCGAGGCCCTTGGCTGCCATGGCGGCGCGTGTGAGGGCGATGCGGCGGTGATATTCCGCGATGGGGAAATGCAAGGTAACCTGTGTCATGGGGGCCAAGATTGACCGGATGGCGGTTCTTGCGCAAGAGCCGGCGCTGCGGCTAACCAGCCAGCAACGGAAACTCCGGCGCATCCATCTCAGCACCGTGCTTCAGCGTCACGCCACGGAACGGCGGCGACGTATTGATGCCCTCGCGCCTGGCAAAGCGCACGTCGTCGCCGATCAGGCGCAGTGAAAAGGCGCGGCGCTGTTCGGCTTTGGAACTGTTGCCGGGCGCCCCATGCAGCGTCTTATAATTGAAGGCTACCGCATCGCCCGGTTCCAGCGCCCAGCCGAGAATGTCGTATTGCCCGCGGTTGCCTTCGATATCCGGCACCGGCTCCAGCCCGTCGTTCTCGTTCAGCGCCGTTTTGTTGAAGCGTTCGGGGCGGAAATATTTGCCCCACTTATGCGAGCCGCCAACGAATTCCAGCGTGCGCTGGCGCGGCACATGATCGAGCGGAATCCATAAGGAGACGGTGTCCGACCCGTCGAGGCAATAATAGGGCTGGTCCTGGTGCCATGGCGTCGGCACGTCGGCACCCGCCTCCTTCACCAGCACATGCTCGTGGAACAGCCGCACGGTTTCCGAGCCCATCAACTGCCGGCCGATTGCCGCTGCATCGGATTTGAAGATGAAATCCTTGTATTCGGGGATGCGCTCCCAGTTGCAATAATCGCCCACGAAACGCCCGGCCCCGTTCTTGCCCTGATAAATCTTCACGTCGCCTGAGGGCTCCGCCAGATTGCGCGCAATCCCCGCACGGAGCGTTTCGACCCAGTTCCCGAACATGCCACGTAATACGCAGGCCCCGTCGCGGCGGAATGCCTCAATGGTTTCGGGCGGAACCTGTTGCAGCATTTGAGAACTCCTCGAAAGCCATGGTTTACAATGTCCCCGCCTCTCCATGCCAGCGGCTTTTCCTCATGGGCGACACGAATTTTGATCAACCGGAAAAAACGTGCTTAACTGCCGCCACGCCCCGGCGGGGCGCTCAAAAAATTGTCAGGGAGACACAGATGAAATTCAAAACACTCTTCGGCGCGGCCTTGCTGGCTTCGACCATGCTGGTGGCCGGTGTGGCCCAGGCCAAATCGCTGGTCTATTGCTCCGAAGGCTCGCCGGAAAACTTCAGCCCGTCCATGAACACCACCGGCACCAGCCTCGACGCGGCCAGGCCCGTCTACAACACGCTGGTGCAATTCACCCCCGGCACCACCCAGGTCGAACCGGCCCTGGCCGAATCCTTTGAAGTGGCCGATGGCGGCAAGACCCTCACCTTCAAGCTGCGCAAGGGCATCAAGGTCCATTCCGGCGTCAACGGCTTCACGCCGACCCGCGACCTCAACGCCGACGACGTCATCTGGTCCTTCGAGCGCATGTGGAAGGCCGAGCATCCCTTCGCCAAGGTCTCGGGCGGCGCCTATGACTATTTCAACGACATGGGCATGCCCGACCTGCTTGAGGCGGTGACCAAGGGCTCCGACGACATGACGGTCGTCATGAAGCTGACCAAGCCCAACGCCCCGATCATTGCCAACCTGGCCATGGATTTCGCCACCATCCACTCGGCCGAATATGCCGACTATCTGATGAAGAAGGGTACGCCCGAACAATTCGACCAGATCCCGGTCGGCACCGGCCCCTTCATCTTCGTCGATTACCAGAAGGACGCGGTGATCCGCTTCAAGGCCAATCCGGACTATTGGGGCGGCAAGCCGAAGATCGACGACCTGATCTATGCCATCACGCCCGATGCGACGGCGCGTTATGCCAAGCTGCAGGCCAATGAATGCCAGGTCATGGGCTATCCCAACCCGGCCGATCTCGAGGCCATGGGCAAAAACCCCGACGTGCAACTCCTGCAGATGGCCGGCCTCAACATCGGCTACATGGCCATGAACGCCCAGAAGCCGCCTTTCGACAAGCCCGAGGTGCGCCGCGCCATCGCCATGGCGATCGACCGTGATGCGGTCCTGAAGGAAGTCTATCAGGGGGCAGGCCAGAAGGCCAAGAACCCGATCCCGCCGACCATGTGGTCCTATGACGATTCGACGGTCGATATCGAGTATAACCCCGAGAAGGCCAAGGAGATGCTGAAGGCGGCGGGCGTCGAGAGCCTCGACACCGACCTGTGGTGGATGCCGGTGCAGCGCCCCTACAACCCCAATGCCAAGCGCATGGCCGAAATGATGCAGGCGGACTTGGCCAAGGTCGGCATCAACGCGACACTGGTCTCCTACGAGTGGGGCGAATACAGGAAGCGCCTGCAGGCCGGCGAGCACCAGATGGGTTACCTCGGCTGGACCGGCGATAATGGCGATCCGGACAATTTCCTCGCCGTGCTCCTGGGCTGCGACAAGGACGGCAAGCCCAACGCCCAGAACATCCCGAAATGGTGTGACGCCAAGTTCAACGAAGCCATCACCAAGGCGGTCGCGGTCACCGACCCGGCCGAGCGCACCGCGCTCTACATGGAGGCACAGAAGATTCATGCCGCCCAGGTGCCGTGGCTCAACATCGCCCACTCGACCGTGTTCGAGCCGATCCGCAAGGAAGTCTCGGGCTACAAGGTCAGCCCGCTCGGCAAGCACGAATTCTATTTCGTGGATGTCGCCGAGTAACGAACCGTCTTCTCCCGCCGCTAGGCGGGAGAAGGTGGACGCGCCAAAGCGCGGCCGGATGAGGGCCGGAATTCGCGAAGCGAAGTCCGGTGGCCGCGTCAGGCACCGCGCTGATGCGCGGCCCTCATCCGCCCTTCGGGCACCTTCTCCCGTGCAAGGCACGGGAGAAGGGTAATCGGCAGGCAGCCCATGTTCCGATTTCTTCTCAAACGCCTGGCGCTCACCGTGCCGACGTTCTTTGCCCTGATGTTCGTGACCTTCATGCTGATCCGCCTGGTGCCGGGCGATCCGATCGAGGCGCGCCGCGGAGAGCGCGGTATTTCTCCCGAACGCCTCGCCGAACTCCGCCACGAGATGGGCCTCGACCAGCCAGTGTGGAAACAGTTCCTCGACTATGTCTGGGCCCTGCTCCACGGCGACTTCGGCACCTCCATCGTCTCCAAGACGCCGGTCCTCCACGAATTCCTGACGCTGTTTCCGGCGACCCTCGAATTGACCCTCTGCGCCATGGTCTTCGCCATCGCCTTAGGGATTCCGGCCGGGGTCTTCGCGGCCTCGCGGCGGGGCGGCGTCTACGACCAGTCGCTGATGGGCCTGGCGCTCACCGGCTATTCCATGCCGATCTTCTGGTGGGGCCTGATGCTCATCCTGGTGATGTCCAACACCTTTCATCTGACGCCGGTCTCGGGCCGCGTCGATTTCGTCAAATTCTACTATCCTTCCGTCACCGGCTTCATGCTGATCGACTCGATCCTGTCGGGCAAGGCCGGGGCCTTCAAGGATGCCGCCGTCCACCTCATCTTGCCGACCATCGTGCTCGGCACCGTGCCCTTGGCGGTCATCGCCCGCATGACGCGCTCCTCGATGCTGGAGGTTCTGGAGGACGACTATGTGCGCACCGCCCGCGCCAAGGGTCTGTCCGCCGCCCGCGTGATCGGCGTCCATGCGTTGAGGAATGCGCTGATCCCGGTGGTCACCATCATCGGCTTGCAGGTTGGCGGCCTCCTGGCCGGTGCCGTGCTCACCGAAACCATCTTCTCCTGGCCGGGTGTCGGCAAATGGCTGATCGAATCGATCGGGCGGCGCGACTATCCGGCTTTGCAGGGCGGCATCATGCTGATCTCGACGGTGGTCATCCTGGTCAACGTGGTGGTCGAGACGCTCTACGGTCTCATCAATCCGAGGATCCGCCATGGCTAGCGACACGGCACTTGCAAGCGTGGCAGCACCTCCCGGACCGCTGCTCGCATTCTGGCGCGCCTTCCGCGAAAATCGCGGCGCTGTCTTGGGGCTGACCGTGGTCTGCATGGTGGCGCTGATGGCCATTTTCGCAGGCGTGCTGGCGCCGCACGATCCAATCGAGCAATACCGCGGCTTCTCCAAGCTGCCGCCCTTCTGGCTCGACGGCAGCGATCCGCGTTTCCTGCTCGGCACCGACCCGGTCGGCCGCGATCTCCTGTCGCGCATCATGTATGGGGCGCGCGTGTCCCTGTTCATCGGTATCTCGGTGATGGCCGTGTCGATGGTCTTCGGCATCGCCTTGGGCCTCGCCTCGGCCTGGTTCGGCGGCATTGTCGATGTCATCATCATCCGCATCATGGATCTGATCATGTCGATCCCCAGCCTGGTGCTGGCCATCCTCATCATCGCGGTGATCGGCCCCAACCTCACCAACACCATCGTCGCCGTCACCGTGGTCGGCCTGCCCTTCTATGTGCGGCTGATGCGGGCATCGGCGCTGACCGAACTCACCAAGGACTATGTGACGGCGTCGAAGGTCGCCGGCGTCCAGCGCTTCCGTCTGATGACGGTGACGGTGCTGCCGAACTGTCTCGCGCCCCTGATCGTCCAGGCGGCCTTGGGGATTTCCGATGCCATTCTCGCCGCGGCGGGCCTGGGGTTCCTGGGGTTGGGCGCCCAGCCGCCGACCCCCGAATGGGGATCAATGCTGGCCGACACCCGCGACCTGATGAGTTCGCATCCCTGGGTCATGGCC